>JAGAUV010000068.1 GCA_017620635.1 Muribaculaceae bacterium
CCTCGCAAGAGCCATTTGTAAATAATAATTTGTAACTTTGTGTTGCAAAACTTAACTAATCCCATAAACACTGTGATGAAAAAAACAGCACTCATTGTCCTTGCAAGCCTTATCGGAACATCTGCCGTGTTTGCACAGGAAGCCAAAAAGTATCCCGAACCGGAAGGAATGCGTCCGGGCATGTCAGAATACTGGACACCCCAGCCTAAGGTAGTTACCCCCGGCAACTATGCCGAGATTTCGGCACCCAACGACGCCATCATCCTTTTTGACGGCAAAGATCTCTCAGCATGGCGCCACGACAACGGAAGCGACGCCCAGTGGACAGTAAAAGACGGCGTTATGACCGTAGACAAGAGCAAAGGCGACATCGTTACCCGTCAGCCTTTCGGCAGCTTCCAGCTGCACCTCGAATGGCGAGTACCCGAAGGAATCCAGGGCGAAAGCCAGAGCCGCGGCAACAGCGGCGTGTTCCTCCAGGACAAATATGAGGTACAGATCCTCGACTGCTACAACAACGAAACATACGTAAACGGCATGACCGGCAGTCTTTACAAACAGACACCCCCTCTTGTCAACGCCATGCGCAAACCCGGCGAGTGGAACACTTACGACATCATCTACACCGCTCCCGTATTCAAAGAAGACGGCACATATCTCTATCGTCCCTATGTAACTGTAATCCAGAACGGTGTACTTCTCCAGAACCACACCGAAATCCTCGGCACCACCGAGTATATCGGCTTCCCCCGTACAGTAGTACACGGCGATGGCCCGATCCGTCTGCAGTCGCACGGCGACCCCAGCGCTCCCATCAGCTTCCGCAACATCTGGATCCGTCCGCTCTAAGAGCCGGTCGACATAAAGACTAAAAAAATAAAGCGATGTCACTGAAGGCATCGCTTTATTTTTTAGTCATTATTCTCAGCAGCAAGGCAGCTGCATGGTGGCGCAATGGAGGGATCCATGCTGGCGCACGAGCGCCCTGCAGTCGACAGGTATTATCTTATGCTCGGGCATGGCCGCCTGTATAGCCTGGAGCGCGTGCATATCCTTCAGCGGCTGTTGGTACACAGGCACAATCACAGCCTGATTGAGAATGAGGAAGTTCGCATAAGTAGCCGGCAGGCGCGACCCGTCGTCGGGATCGTATATGGCGTCAGGCATAGGCAGCTCTATCAGATTGAACGGCAATCCGTCGGGGCGCCGCAGTGCCCTGAGATCGTCGGACATAGCTCTGAGCGGCCCGTAATGCTCATCGTCAGGGTCGTTGCATCCGACGTACAGCAGGGTATCGCCGGGAGGAACGATACGCACAAGAGTGTCGATATGACCGTCGGTATCGTCGCCGGCGAGCGCTCCATGTTCTATCCACAGGACGGTATGCAGACCGAGATCACGCTTCAGTATGTCTTCGATCTCTCCACGCGACATTCCGCCGTTTCGGTTTGGCGACAAGAGGCAATCGGCTGTCGTAAGCAGCAGTCCCTGCCCGTCGGACTCGACTGAACCACCCTCGAGGGTAAAGCTCAGTCTGTTTATCCGTGTCGATTTAAGTATTCCGGCTTCGCACAGTCGCGAAGTGACGAGATTGTCCTTATCGGATGCAAACTTTAGGCCCCAGCCATTGAACTGATAGTCGACGAGCGCGTGCACGCCGTCGATATCGATAGTAAGAGGGCCGTAATCGCGTGTCCACGTGTCATTTGTAGGCACTTCGACGTATATCACATTGTCGAGGGCCGTATCGTCTGGCAGGTATTTGCCGTCGGGAGGCACAGGACCCACCACAATCACTTTTGCGAACAGCGAAATGGCATGAATCATATGCCCGTAGACCTGCCTCACTTCATCGAGCATCGGCGCCCAGTCGGTATCCTCGTGAGGCCATGCCACCAGGACAGCTTCTACGGGTTCCCATTCTGCAGGGAAACGCACATCGAGATTATTCATTCTTCGTCATCGTAATCGCTAAGGCTGTCCCAACGTTCATCCTGACCGTCCATATATTCATGACAAAAATCGAGGAATCCGCTACGCTCACTATAGCCCTGCTCGCGGCAATACTCCCTATAGCGCTTTCTCAGATAGGAGTCATCGACAAGAGCCTGGCGGAAAGTGGCCTCAGCCATATCCGCGCTATGTGATTCGTGAATGATCGATATAAAGAAATCTGTTATGTCTTCCATGAGTAGAGATTATAAAGAAGTTATAATTCCTTTCCGCCAAAGGTAGCCATTTATCTCCATACCGCCACAATAATGTCGTTAAATAAATTTAAAGACAAGCATAAAACTATCTGCTCCCGGGCTTGTTAATAAATATATTAACAAACACGCACTATTATGAAAAAAGCTCTCTTCCTCATGTCTCTGGTGCTGTTGCTGGGTGCTTGCAGCCCGTTCTCCCTTGTCAACAGCGAAACCTACAATGACGCCGATCTGGCTTCCTATAAGACATTCCGCATCGTCAGCCCTGCCGACGGCGACTTACCGCCGGGCATGGAAATGGTAACATATTACAACATTACCGCCGCTATCCGCGAGCAGCTTCTCGAGCGAGGATTCAGCGAGGATCCCAATTCGCCGCTGCTTGTCAACATAGGCCTGACGATACACCGCGAGATTCAGACACAGCCGGCTCTTCCCCCGGGCTACTCGCCCCTGTCGGGACCGTATTTCAACGGCTACTATCCCTACTTCATGTGGCCCCGCGACTACTACTGGAGCAGCTATTACTCTAACGCCAAGATCATAACAGGCATCTATAAAGAAGGCGTGCTCACAATGGACTTCGTCAATATCGAGACCAAAGTACCGCTCTACTCGGCATCTGTAGCGACCATCATGCAGAACGGCAACCCACAGTTCCGCAACCTCAAAGGCATCGCCGAGGCCGTAGAGACTCTGTTCTCCAAGTTCCCCGTGCCCCTGCTACCGCAATACCGCAGCAAATAAGCCATGCAGACAGCAGCCCCCACGAACAGGCGTCAATATACTGAGTTCCTGATATTCATAGCGATATTGGGAGCTTTCAGTTCGCTTGTCAACGACATGTATCTGCCTACACTGCCGTCGATGATGCGCGAGTTCCACACCACACCGTCGATAACACAGCTCGGCCTGTCGGCAGTAATGGCCGGCCTCGGTATAGGGTCGGCGATATGGGGTTCGCTCAGCGACCGCTACGGCCGCAAGCCCATACTGCTCATATCACTGGCAATCTTTGCGGCCGGCACAGCGGTGTCGATCTTCTCTCCCTCCATCTATTTCTTCATCGTGTGCCGTCTGTTTCAGGGCATAGGAGCCGGTGGCGCCATGGTACTCTCCTACTCTATCCCGGCCGACAGATACACCGGGCGCAGTCTTGCCGGAGTGATGGCCGTCGTAGGCGCCATCAACGGCATATTCGTACTCCTGCTGCTCATAGGCGCCGGCATGTGGATCTGGGCACGCCACAGACCCGAGAGCCTTCCGCCCGAGCACAGGCTGCAGACGGCCGGAATCAGACAGTATATGAAGGCATACGGAGTGCTGCTGCGCAACGGCCGCTTCATGATCTATGTCATGATCAAGTCGATAGGCATCGGGCTTCTGTTCGCCTACATAGCCTCGGCTCCTTTTATCATCCAGGACCATTACGGGTTCAGCGCCTTTGAGTTCGGACTGATATTCGGCGGCAACGCCATCGCCATCGCCTTGGGGTCGATGCTTGTAATGAAATTCAAGGTACTCAAGCACGGACTCATTACCGGGTGCTTCGTGATGATAGCGTTTGCCCTTGGCACAGCGTTTGTCATGTACCACGCCAACCACTTCCTCGCCTACGAGGCAATGGCGATACCCATGCTTGCCGGCAGCGGCATGGTGTTCTCAAGCGCCAACAGCCTTGGCATGGATGTAGGCCGCAACGACGCCGGCACAGCGGCGGCCATACTCAACGTGATCAAATATATCTTCGCGGCCATAGTATCTCCACTTGCCGGCATAGGCAACATCATGCACTCCTCGGCCATAGCATTTGTCTGCATAGCCATCCTGGCCCTCGCGTTCGTGATACCGGCCATGAGGCTGCGGCCTCTCGCCGATATGGTCAAAAACTGAAAGAGGCACCCACAAGTCCGTTGAGACGCTGACTCTGTATGCCCGGCAATATCATGTACCTCTTGCACAGCAGATTATCCACGCGCATAAATACACTCAGCTGATCATCGACCTTTAGGTTACAGCCCAAGCCGAGATCCGACACATTGCCGAGGTCATACCTGTAGTCATTGAGCGGAGTAAGGTAATACGCATGACGGCACGCACACATCTTATAGGACGCATCCACCGAAATCTGATCGCTTAGCCTAACCGACACTTCGGCGCCGACAGTAAAGCGCGCGTTGTCGTGTACCCGGTAATAGCCCTTGTAATTATTGTGAGAGTACACATCGCCTTTGACAGATGCCTTCACAATATCGGAGTAGACATAATCAAAGCCGAGACCGAAGCGCCAGCCGCTTATGCCGCACGAAATCAGCGAGGACGTATTGAAGGCACCGGATATATCGGCCACGCCTGCCACAAGAGCATTGTCACTGTCGGAATAACCGGCATGCAGATCGGCGCTGAAGCCGCCGAACGAACCGAGACGGAAACCGCCTACAGCATCGATAGATGTCCAAAGCGGCGCATAGGCTGCAAGGCCGGGAGCAAAGACAGAATAATTATAGGCATCGCCCTGTGTGACAAACTGCTGACCGCCGGTAATGTCGGCATATACAGCACATTTCTCTCCTGCATGCCATACGATACCGGCATCGGGAGCTATATGGAACTTCTTCCCTTCCTCGGGATTGCAGAAATCAACATGCACGCCAAGACGCACATCGAGCGCCCCCACACTGAAGCGGAATTTAGGATTGAGATCGACAATCCACTCGCCCCTGTCAACATATCGCGGAACTGAAGTCAGTTCATAGCCTTTACTTCCGAGATGAGAGGCATTCACGGCAAACCGGATATCGGAGTTCTCGCTCAAGGCCGCTCCTATGTGCCCGTTGACAGAGAAAAGCCTGTCGGAAGCCCCGGTAAAACCTGTCAGGCCGGGAATCGCGTCGCCACCTATGGCAAAACTGCGATAATACACTTCGGCCGAATAGTTTATGTTGCCTTCGCGCTTAATGCCGCCCACCACCTTGAAACGGTCGAAAGAGCGAGCCGCCGACGCATCGGAAAGGTCTTTGAACCACGGAAGCCTCAGCCCGTCGTGGCCGTAAAGGATGCGAGCATACGCTTTAGCTCCACTACTGAAAGTATGCGAATAGCCGGACTGCAGATCAATGGTATTGAATCTCTGCGAAGTGGTCCTGTCGAGCAAATCGGGTCCATGCCATGATGCGCCTGAGAACATAGCCGCCACATCGAGCATGTCGGCAGCAGAATCAAGCACCTTATATCCGGCCCCGGCACCGAGATTGTAAGCCGGGAAGTATCCGAGCCAGGCGTAACCGCGATATTGCGAAGGCATGGCAATGCCGGTAAAAGCCTTAGGATCGGCAAGCGAAAGCCAAGGCAGATAATTGACTGTAGAGGTATAATCGCTCGACCTAAGCCTGCCGTCATTACGCTCAGGCATGTTCAGAGCCGGGCCGACGCCGGCAAGCGGAGACACCTCGGGCAGCTCGACAGCCACAGTACGGTCCACCACAACCTCAGTGCTCAGGCCCTGTGCCGATGCACACAAAGGGAATATGAAAGGCAGTAATAATATCTTTTTCATCTTCGGATTATTCGTTGTCGTTGAGCCGGCTTTCGATCATCATCTTGATGTCTGTCTCGTCGCCGGGATAGTTTTCGCGCAAAGCCTCAAGATACTGGCGCGCCTCATATTTGTTGCCGTTGGCCTTGTATATATCGCTGAGCAGGATAAAGCCCCTGGCCACCCAATAGCGCTGTTTCGAACCTGACTTTACAAATTTCTGAGCCGCCGAAAGGGCCTGCTTGTTTTTGCCTGATTCGAATAACGCCTCAGCGGCACGGTATGCACTCTTTGCTCCATACAGCTCCGAGGTGTTCGCGGCGCCGCTCTGCCACAAGGCGATAGCCTCGTCTACCTTACCGTCGGCCTCGAGGGCGCAAGCCTTTGTGAACTTGGCCTCGGCGACAGAATAGTCCTTTTCGCCGGAAGCCGGGGAGGCGAGCAATACATCGGCCTCGTCAGCCGCCAGCTTATACTCTCCCATATCGCGCGCCGCCCTCATCACGCCCAGTCGGGCCGCAGCCTTAGTAGCGCGGTCGGACGACCTTTCCTTGAGCTGCTGATACATCTCCAGGGCCTCGGGAATAGAGCCGTTGTCGTAGAGGCTTCGTGCCTTCACGAGCATAGCGCGCTCGGCGACACGGCTGTCGGGCGAAGCCGATATGATCTGACCGGCTATATCAGCGGCTTTCTGCTCGTCGCCGTTACGGTCTGCATCGTCAAGCAGAATGCCGAGAAGCTCAGTCCTGTAACCCGATTCGGGATACCGGGCAATGAAATCCTCGATCTGACGTGTGCTGCGCGTCGAACGATAGTCGTTGAGCGCCGATGTGTAGCTCAGAGTCTCGGCCTCGGCGGCATCGATACGCGGCGCCTTGTCCACCGAGTTTATAAATTCCAGATAATCAGCCGCACGACCGTCGGCCGCATAAAGATTCTTAAGCAGAGTCGCAGCCTGTGAAGCCTCTTCGGAGCTCGGATAGAGCGATATCACACTCCGATAGGCATCGATAGCCTCGTCGCGGCGCTCCATGTCGAGAAGAGTCATTGCCATTTCGAGATAGCCGCGTCGGCCCTGCGATGTAGACGGATAGTCGGCAATGAGGCGGCGATAAGTATTCACGGCATCTTCATTGCGCCCGAGACTTATCTGTGCCTGAGTGGTCTCGAGCAGAGCTTCGGGCACGAGCGAGGATGCCGGATAATCGCGGACAAAAGCTTCGAGCGCGCTGAGTTTGCCATTATAATCACGCTGATAGCCCTTCATCTTTGCTATCTGAAGAGCCGAGTAATCCGAGGCCCCGGGGTTGGCCTGCGCCGATTTATCGTAGTAGGACGTTGCCGACGCAAAATCTTCGGTCGCCTGAGAGATATCGCCCAGACGATTGTAGATGTCTGTCGTCATATCCTTGCCGGCACCTTGCAGGGCATCGGTAAAAGCCCGGCGAGCAGCCGACAGATTTTTAAGATTATACAGTGAATAAGCGAGTCCGTAATAAGCTACGGTCCTGTTTTGAGAGCGGCGCGGCGACTTATCGAGATAGATGCGGAAATATTTCGCGGCATTCTCGTTATCGCCCTGTCGCAGAAGTATCTGAGCCCTGACAAGATCGAGCTCGGCAGCCGTACCGGCGTCATACCTGGCAAGAGGGGCCGCTTTTTCCACATAGGTCATCGCCGACTGATAATCGCCTGACTGACAATCGGTCCACGCGAGAGCGTAGAGAGCCTGCAGCTTGGTGGCAAGCATGGCGTCCGACGGCCTTGCGAGACGGTCGATGCGCTCTACGGCACGCACGTAGTCTTTGTCGGCGAGATAACCTCCGGCAAGATATGCGGCCACACGCTCGCTGTAAGGTCCTGAGGGATAACGCCGCAGGAACTCCTCGAATGTCTCGGCCGACGATTTGAAAGGAATAGCAGCGCCTTCGAATTTGGCCACGGCGTAATTATAGTATGCCGACTCCTCCACATCCGGGTCGCCGCCGGCTATCTTGGTGGCCTTGTCGAACGACATTAGCGCCGCATCATTATCGCCGAGGTGCATAAACGACTGTCCGATAAAAAGATATGCCGACTGCACAAGCTTCGGGTCGTCACTATCGACAGTCTTTCGAAGATTCTCTACCGCAAGCTCATAGTTTCCGTTGGCGAAATCATCGGCTCCGACAAGATACAAAGCGCTCGCAGCCGGTTCTTTAGCCGCAGCAAGATATTTGCGGAGATACTCGAGGCCGTCGTTCTTCTGGCCGAGACGGCAGAGCGATTCGCCGGCAATGCGAAGCATCTCCAGACGCTCGGACTCCGGACATGCCTTCAGCACCTGACGCGCCTGCGACAAAGCTTTAGCCCACGAACCCTGGGCATATTCGATACAGGCAAGATAGTAAGGAGCGCCACGGCCCGGCTCGGTGCCCTGGTTTGTCTGGTTGAAATACTGACGGGCTTTATCGTAATTACCGTCGTTAAAAGCTATTACGCCAAGATAGAAGTTAGCAGCCGAACGAGTCGCTCCGTCTACCGCCGCAGCCGTAAAATAACGCACGGCCGAGGTGGTGTCGTCGAGCTCGAAGGCACATACACCGCAACGATAATTAATTTCGGCCACGCGCGCCGGAGCTACGCGCCCAAGAGTGATTTCCTTATAGCAGTCGAGGGCTTTCCTGTACTCTCCCTGTGCAAAAAGGCAGTCAGCTACCCCGACAGAAGCCTCAAGAGCCTCGGCCGACGACGGATAGTCCTCGGCAAGAGCCGAATATTCGATCATGGCGGCATTATATTCGCCCATGTAATAGCGACACTTAGCCAAGAGCATACGGCGCTCTATGTCGGCCGCCGGCGAACAGTCGGAAGTCGCCTCAAGCTGATCGACAGCACCATGATAATTACCTGATTCATACAGCACTTTAGCCCTGTATATAGCCCCTTCCGCGCCGGGAGCTACAGTCTGCGCGCCTGAAACGAAAGCCAGACCGGCCAGGAGAATCATTAAATATCTCATAAAATCAATACGGTTACTTTGAGTGAGACCTTAATGCCGATACAAGTTTGGCTGCGACAAAAAGTCCTACCATAATAAGGACGATCAACGCCGAACACGGAACGTCGACAACGGTAGAGACAAACAAACCAGTTACCGAAGCAATGAGGGAGAAACAAGCAGAAACGATCATGACAGGGAGGAAACGATGATGGAATATCTCGGCTGTCAATATAGGAAGCGACAGCATGGACATGAGCATCATTATTCCGGCGAGCCTTATGGTAAGGACAATGCACACAGCCACAAGTACTGTCATAGTATATGATACAAACCTGACAGGCAGGCCTGCCACGGTAGCGAAGTCACGGTCGAAAGAGATCACGACTATATTGCGGTACTGCCATGCAAAGAAAGCGAGCAGCACGAAGGTAAATATCGCGAAAGCCTGAAGGTCGGGAGCCGTGACTGTGAGTATGTTGCCAAAAAGGAAGGCGTTGAGCTCGGGCACATATCCCGGTGTCATGAAGACAAACAGCACGCCCAGAGCCATGCCGAGCGCCCATATGACAGCTATCGCCGAGTCCTCGCGCAAATTCATGCGTCTGGCCATCATCTCCACGCCCACCGACGACCCGACAGCAAACACACCGGCCATAAGCACCGGATCGATACCCATATAGTAGCCCAGGCCAAGACCGCCGAAACAGGCATGAGTAACGCCACCGCTTATCGCCACCATACGCCGGGTTATGATATATGTGCCTATAACGGCGGCACATATACTTATAAACACGACGCCAATGAGGGCGTTGCTGAAAAAGGCGTAGTCGAGATATCTAAGCATTGTGATCAGAGTGGGAACGCCGGGCCTCGGCAACTATCATTATCAGCTCGTCGCGCACGGGCTGAGGGAGCGCAATCTGCCGCAACTGCAGGCTACGGGCCCATCTGGCGATATCCTCGGGGCGCATGGTCAGCAACACGTCGCGGAACTGCTCTATCTCATCATCGGTGTACGACGCCGGAGTGCGGTCGCGGAAAGTGTCGAGCTCTTCATCGTCGTAGTACTCTATCGTCGGCGACACCGAAGCCAACAAGGAATCGCGCTCACAGGTAATATGCATGCCGCAGCATTCGTCGACGGGTTCGACGATCTTGTCCTCCCCGGGGTTCTTGACCCGGGAATAGCGGTCGTGTATCCAGAGAGCCAGACCGACACCGACAAGAAGCGACAGCAGTATCAGAGCTACGGTCATGATTCAGGAACGGGAGTTTCAGACGGGTCGAGAAGAGTGAAGCCGGCATTGCGGAGATCATCCCAGAACGAGGAATAGGACTTATCCACTACCTCGACATTACGGATCACAATACCGGGAACAAATACAGCTACGGCAGCAAGAGCCATTGCCATGCGATGATCGCCGAATGTATCGAACACCGGCAGCTCACGAATAGGCACCCTGCGACCATCCCACACCAGGACAGTGCCGTACTGCTCGGTATCGGTTATTATGCCCAGCTTCGCGAGCGATTCGGCAAGGGCCGACACGCGGTCGCATTCCTTGTCGTGGAGTGCACCTACTCCGCTCAGGCGGAAAGGTATACCGGCCATTGCAGCCGTGACGACAAGCGCCGGCACTGCATCGGGCATATCGGTCATGTCGGCATCGAGGCTGTTGTAGAGATCGGGGGTCGCCGACAGCTCGACACCCTCGTCGGTAAACTCTGTTACCACGCCCAGACGCTCGAACAGCGACACTATGCCGCTGTCGCCCTGTAGCGATTTGTCCGACATGCCAGGAAGTGTTACCCAGCCGGCCGTGAGGGCCGCGATCTCGTACCAGAAGGCAGCCGCGCTCCAGTCGCGCTCCACAACATAATCGGCCTTGGCATAAGGCTTTGCCGATACCTTCACAGAATCGCGGTCGAGCTCAACCTCTGCGCCGCAAGCCTTCATCATGCCTGCGGTCATATGGATATAGGGAGCGGACTGTACATTGCCTAAAAGCCTGATTTCAAGATCGGACGTACACTTGGGTGCGATGAGCATGAGGGCTGATATTATCTGCGAGCTCACAGACGCATCGACCTCGACGGTACCGCCGTCGAGCTGTCGGCCGCATACCTTTACGGGGGCGAAACCTTCTTCGCCAAGATAGTCGACGGATGCGCCGATAGCTCTGAGGGCATCGACGAGCGGCCCTATCGGCCTCTGGTTGAGACGTTCGATACCACCGATGGCACAGGTCATGCCCGGTGTGGCCGCCGCCATGGCTATGAGGAAGCGAAGCGCGGCACCCGATGCGCCGCAGTTTTTCTCTGCAGCACTCTCGCTGAGGCATTTGCCGAACACGGCAGTGTCGGCACAGATGTCGAACAATTCGAACGGCACCTTGCCCTCGGCAAGCCAATCAAGAGCTATGGCTCTCATTGCCATGCTCTTGCTCAAAGGGAGCTCGACAGTTGTCTCGAGGATCTCCTCAGGAGGAAAGATACGATAGTCCATAAGGGTATTTATTTTTCCTGAGTGCATACGCTGCATACAGCAGAGCGCAGACTCTCAAGTGCGTGGGCGAGCACACTCCGCGGTGTGCCTATATTCAGACGGGCAAAACCTTCGCCCTGACTGCCGTAGAGACAGCCGTCGTTGAGGGCGATATGCGCCTTGTCGAGCAGGAGGTCCATAATCTCACGCTGGCACATGTGAAGGGCGCGGAAGTCGAGCCAAACCAGGAAGGAAGCCTGCGGACGGATCATGCGCAGGCCGGGGATGTGCTTTGCCACATACTGTGCGACAAAGTCGACATTGCTTTCCACATAGGATATCATCTCGTCGAGCCATGCCTCGCCGTTATTGTATGCAGCTTCGGTGCCTATGGTCGAGAACAATACTGGCAGGTTGAACTCGTTGGCTTCGAGCCATTCGTAATAGGGTTTACGTATCTCTTCGTTCTTGACCACCATCCACGAGCTCACGAGGCCGGGGATGTTGAAAGTCTTCGAGGGCGCACCAAGCATCACACCGATGGCACGCGCGTCCTCTCCGCAGCAGAGGAAGGGAATGTGTCGACGGCCATAGAGCATGAGGTCGCCGTGTATCTCGTCGCTTACCACTATCATTCCGGCAGCGCGACATATCGAAGCGAGCTCGGCCATGGTATCGCGGTCCCACTGTATTCCGATAGGATTGTGCGGATTGCACAGGATGAGCATCTTTGGTTTCTCCCTGGCCACGACTTCGCGCAGGCCGTCGAGGTCCATGCGGTAGCCATCGGCTGTAGGTATCAGAGGATTCTCTACTATGCGGCGGCCGTTGCCCTCGACTACTGTTGTAAACGGAGTATACACCGGCGGCTGTACGACCACGCCGTCGCCACGACCGGTAAAGTAGTTTACCGCCCAGGCAATACCCTTGACAACGCCCGGGACGAAACTGAGCTCTTCGCGCGACACTGCAAATCCGTGGCGGTGGAGCAGCCAGTTGATTATCGACTGCCAGTAACTGTCGGAAGGTTCGGAATAGCCCAGGATAGGATGTTGAAGACGTTTAGCCAGCGCCTCGGTAATCTGAGGGCAGACAGCAAAGTCAAGATCAGCCACCCACAATGGTGTTACGTCGTGACGACCGAACATACGGTCGAGACTTTCGATTTTAACCGCCGATGTGCCGTGACGGTTGATGACATCATCAAAATTATACTGTGCCATATGGTCTATTTGGATTTAACTACAAAGGTAGTCAATCCTGACCATATGGCACAGCGACAAGGATCTATTTAACAAATTTTCAATCTCAGAATCTACCACCGGGTCTGCCGCCGGGACGTCCGCCGGGACCACCGGGGCCTCCGGGTCCGAAGGGGCCTCCGAAACCACCGCCTACACTCGGCTCGTTGCCTTTGCCGAAGGTGTTGAAGCGATATGCGAAGCTTACCATCACGTAGCGCGTGAGAGTGTTGTAGCGGTTATCGCTGATATAGTTGGCTGTAATGCTGCGGCTTACATTGCTGCGCTGTCCGAGGATATCCTCTGCCGATACAGTCACTGTAGCGTTCTTGCCCTTGAGGAATGAGTAGGATATATCAGCATTCCACATCCATTCTTTGGTATCGAAGCCCTGGGAGTAACCGCTTGTGGCACGGTATCTGAGGTCGGATTCGATTGTGATACCGAAAGGCAAGGTATAGAGGATTCGGAAGTTACCGCCATAGTTGTGTACGGTGCGGTTGCTCTGCTGCGAGAAGCTGTTGCGTACCATCGACAGACCGTAGTTGGGACGAAGCTCTATCTCCAGGTTTTCGGGACGCCATGCAAAGCCTACGCCTTCGTTGAACATGAAGTTGCCCGAGCTGTTGCGCTGTCCGTTGTTGAAACCTTCGGTGTTGCTGTAGTTGATAAAGAGGTGGTTATTGATAGTGAAGTCTTTGTTTTTCAAGGGGAAGGACACCATGTTGAAGCCTCTGATGTTCCAAACGCCGTTTACGTTGGTGTATGTCGTTGTCTGTCCGCCTGTCTGGGGATCGAATGTCGTCTTCGATACGATGGAGTTCTGCTGGAACGAAGCATCGACACTGGCCATGATCGAACGCTGTGCCTCGGAGTTGAAGTCGTTGAAGCGAATCGAAGCATTGTGTGTGAATGTCGGCTTAAGGTTGGGGTTACCGATTACAACACGCAAGGGGTCGGTCATATCGGCCACAGGCTGCAACTGATTCATCGAAGGCTGCGATGAGCGGCCGTTATAATGTGCCTGCAAGGAGCGTGTCTTAGTGAAGCGATAGCGATAGCGCAGATAGGGCGCGTAGTTGAGTACATTGCGGCGAGGTATGTCCTTGGCATGGTTGATCAGGTTGATGGACTTGTTCATCTGCGGTATCATCGACACGCCGACATCGAGGTTGCTCTCTTTGGTTACGTGGCGGTAGCCGAGTCGGATGTCCTGATTCATATAGTCGTTGCGGAATCTGTTCGACAGATCGGTGTTGAACACGAGTTCATCCGAAATCACGGGGTCGCCCTCCCATCCGTTGGGGAACTCTACGGGGTGGTCGTAGGTAAGCCTGTCGGCGTTGTTCCAGCGGTAGCTGAAACGATAGGAGAATGTAAGGAAGTTGCCCTTTGCAGGATCGCCGAGTGGTTCGGTCCATGATACACGGGTTGCGATGCTGTTGCTCCAGTTGTGGTTGTTGACAAACTGGTCGTAGAGGTCGACCGAGTCGTTGAGGAGGAAGAACTTATTGTAGGAGTAGGAGTTGGAATGTTCTCTTACATTACTCAGACGATAGTCAGCCCAGATAGAGAACGAACGTCCTTTGCGCTGCTTGAAATTATGGTTGTAGGTAAACGAGCCGCCGATTTCGAAGGAATGGCCGTTGCTGGTGCCGTTGTTGAGGCTTCGTGTTACTTGTCGTCCATTTGCCCGTCCGCCTGCGAAAGTCGCCGACGAGTCGGTGCGCCATGAGTCATTATAGTTGAGTGAGAAGCGCGGACGGAACTCGATTGTATTCTGGCTGTCGGGCTGCCATTTGAGTCGGAAGTTACCGCCGAAGTTATGGCCACGGTCATTCGAGCGGTTACTGCTGCGCTCGGTAGATGTAGAGTCCTCAAAGAGATACTGACGTTCCGACGATGTACGCGAGTTCTGATCGGAGTAGCTGTACATAAGGTTACCGCCTACACGGAAGATCTCTTCTTTGCCTACGTTGAAGTTGACACCAAGCTGACCGGTCGTTCTGATACCGTTGCCGCCGAAGAAGCGCTGGAAACGGCCGGCGCCGCCGTCTGAAACGGCCTGCTTGTTTATGTTGTTGGCGCCGCCGAGTATGGTAATCTGATTGCCGTCCCAGAAACGGTTGACAATAGCCGAGCCTTTATATCGGTCGTCGGTACCATAGCCTACTTCGGCATTGCCGAACCAGCCGTTGTTCATGCCTTTCTTGACAGTAAGGTTGATCACGGTCTCGTCTTCGCCGTCATCGACTCCGGTCATACGTGCGAGGTCGCTCTTGCGATCGACAACCTGGAGTTTATCCACCATGTTGACCGGCAGGTTACGCGAAGCCACGATGGGATCGTCGCTGAAGAACTCCTTACCGTCGACAAGAATTTTCTTAACTTCCTTGCCGTTGACTGTGATCTTGCCGTCTGAACCGACCTCGGCACCGGGGAGTCGTTTTACCAGATCCTCAACGACAGCATTAGGCTGCGTTTTATATGAATCGGCGTTAAACTCGATGGTATCTTCCATTACCTTGATCGGCGTGCGGATACCCTTCACGACAGTCTCTTTAAGAGCGATCGAGCTCTCGGAGAGGACAAAGGTCTTAAGTGTAAGGTCCTTGTCCTCGACAGTCACGTTCTGCAAGCCGGGGTCAAATCCGACATACGAAGCTTCTACAATGTATTTACCTTTCTTGATGCCGCTGATCTTGAATTTACCGTTGATATCGGTCACAGCAGCTTTCACTAATGATGAGTCTTTGGCGGCAAGTACGCGCACCGAAGCCTGAGGCAGACTTTCGCCTTGAGCATCGGTGACATTTCCTAAGAGAGTGGCGGCCGTCGCGGTCGCCACACCCAGGAATGCAAAAACCATCAAAACAATAAAGTGTCTCAATTCTCTCATTATTCTCATATCTCTCATATATCTTATTTTCATATTGCAAATTTAATATAGTAATATTATCATTGCAATGCACTATCTACCTTGGCGCCTCAAACGTCGAAAAACCGCCCGATTTTATCGATTAATCCCGAAGCGCCCTCAGATCGGCTCCGGCCGGGGTCTGATATATACGGAGGCCGAAGCGGCTTACTATGGCATAGACGTGGTCGAAGATATCGCCCTGAGCATTCTCATACTCATGCCATTCTGTTGTACGTGTAAAGAAGTACAGCTGCAGGGGAACACCCGACTGCGTGGGGTCGAGCTGGCGTACCATATGCAGCATCTCGGTGTTGACCAAGGGATTAGTCGACAGATAATGCTCCAGATATCTACGCAGCAGGCGCAGATTGACCTCTCGTCGTACATCTTCTATGCCTATACCGTCGAGCCATCCTTCTTCCGAAAGCTCGCGCAGCTCGTCGGCCGTGCAGAAACGCACACTGTTAATATCGATGTATACAGACCTGTCGACACGCCGGCCGCCCGACACTCGCATGGGCTCATAGTTTCTGAACGACTCGGAGATAAGCGAATATGGAGGGACTGTAGTGACCGAATTATCCCAATTGCGGACCTTTACGGTGGTCAGCGACACATCGAGCACCTCGCCGTTGGCTCCGTGTTTCTCCGCTTCTATCCAGTCGCCGCGATGAAGCATGTTGTTTGCAGTCAGCTGTACGGATGCGACAAGGCCGAGTATGGTATCCTTAAACACTAACATAAGCACTGCCGCCGACGCGCCGAGAGCTGTAATAATAGTTACCGGCGAACGGTCGATTATAATGCTGACGCCTATTATCACGCCTATACATATAAATATAAGCTTGAGCATCTGGAAGATACCCTTTACCGCATAGAATTTATAACGCGGTCTGCGTGCAAGACCGTTGTAGACGTTGTCGATAAATATTGTGACCACCCGTATAGCCGCCCATACTATATATAAAGATGTAATAGCCGACAGCCAGTGGAACGAGCCTGATTCGTCGTCGAAGAAGCCGGGCAGCATCCAGCGCACAAGTATCGCCGGAGCAAGCTGCGACACCGCACTGAGCAGGGCCGAGTTGACAAGGTCGTCGTCCCAGTCGGTAGCACTGTGGTGTACCAGCACTTCGAGGATGGCCAGCAGTCGCTTGACGACATAATATGCAATGACTGCGACAATGGCTGTCAAAATCACGAGTACTGTGTTGACTACCGGCTCGGATCCGCCTGTATACTGGGCTACGAAAGTTCTGATAAGATCAAACATATCTGTAAGGAATGAAAGTTTTAAAATTTAAAATCCGGCGTGCTCACGATGGCGAGCGTATCGCCTCTCGCCTCGACTATCAGAGCCTCGCAACCTGAACGGGCAATGATGGCCATAGCGCTGTCGGCACAGCCCGATGCCATGCACGCTGTTGCGAGAGCGTCGGCGAGGGCACACGAGGAGGACTCGACCGTCGCCGACACGACCGATGTCTCGGCCGGGCGCCCGGTAAGTGGCGACAAGGTATGTCCATATCGCCGCCCGAGGCTGTCGGTACGAATATTACGGTAGTTGCCTGAAGTAGCGAGGGCGGTACGGTCGGGACCGAGAGCCTTTATGCCGAGAGGCTTGTGCTCCATGCCACCCTCGGGCGAATCAATCTGTATATGCCATGCGCGACCTTTAGGATTTACTCCACGAGCAAGCACTTCTCCGCCAATCTCTATCATATAGTTCTCTACACCGTTGCGCTCCATCATATCGGCGATACAGTCGATGCCGTAACCCTTGGCTACCGAAGAGAAATCGAAGCGCGTTGCCGGCGACTTCTTGACTATCCTGTTTCCCCGAATCGAGCATTCGCCCATACCGACAGCCTCCAGGGCCTTCTCTACCGCGCTGTCGGTCGGAATAGCGTTCTCGCTACGTCCGAAGCCCCACAACTCGGCCACCGGGCCTATTGTCGGATCGTAGACACTACCTGATATCTCCCATACATACCGGCTAAGTCCGAACACATCGGCAAACCGTATGCCTATGCTGTCGGTAGTGCCGTCGTTGACAGCAGAAAGCTCGGAGAGAGGGTTGAATAAGGACAATTCGTCATTGACGGCCTCTATTTCCTTACTTATACTGTCGGCAAGATCACGCGGCGATAAATATACAATATGATACAAAGTAGCCCACGCTTGCCCGTCAGATGTAAAATATTTTTGTCCGCAGCTTGCAAATGTCAAAAATAATACCGAAATTAGCGGCAGAATAAAAACAGCACGTTTCATCATAAAAATTTTTTCGTCTTCAAAATTACAAAAAAAAAATTACAACGGCGTGAACCTTTTGCCGGCCCAGTGTGTTATCCATTTAAGTGAGCCATATTCAGCTCTACTTTATACCGACATTTAAACAATCAAGCTATGCATCGCTCGTACATTTTTATCGCAGAAGGATTTGAAGAAATCGAAGCCCTTACCGTAGTAGACGTTATGCGCCGTGCCGGAATGGACATCAAGACAGTCTCCATATCATCGGACAAAGAAGTGTCCGGGGCACACGGCATCACGATAAAGACAGACCTCACATTCAAAGAAGCCGACTTCGGCGACTCCGAGTGGCTTATCCTCCCCGGCGGACTTCCCGGCGCCACCAATCTCGCCTCGGACGAAGCATTGTGCGATCTGCTGAAAGTGCATAAAGGCAAAATAGCTGCGATCTGCGCAGCTCCCGGAGTTGTCCTCGCTCCTCTTGGACTTCTTGACGGCCGCGAAGTGACATGCTATCCCGGTTTCGACGCCGAATGCCGCAAATATGGAGCCATCGTACGCGAAGTGCCTGTAATGGCGCTCAACAATCTTATTACCGGCAACGGCCCAAGCGCCGCGCTTCGGTTCGCGCTCGCTATCGTCGCCAACTCCCTCGGCGAAAGCACGGCACAGCAGGTAGGGAGCGCCATGCTTTTCTACCCCAAGACAATGAACTTCTATTTCTAAGACACTCTAATACACAATTTCCAAATACAACGAAGACCGTCCGCGAGCCCTATCTCGGACGGTTTTTTACATCTCCTCAAAAGAGATGCCCATGTCTCTAATACTTCTTTTTGTAGACTCATCAGCATTTACGAGCACTACCTTAGGACTCTTTTTGATCAAAGGCAAGTCATCTATATGATCTGTATAAAATTCACGAAGGGTCAGACCTTTGCCATCCATATATTCTTCGACACGGCTCAACTTTTCCTCCCCCTTGCACTCTGTCTTCGCAGGATTACCAAAAGTCTTGGTCGCAACATAATTACCGTTCCATATCCATGGCACATACACATCAAGTGCAGCAGTAGCAAGAAGCACCTGTGTATTCCCGGCAGCAAGACGATCGGAAAGCTCTACGTTTATCTCCGAACTTACCCTGCCAACAAAATCATCGCGCAATACAGCATCATCACTATCGATAAGTTCACTGACCCCAAATTTCATCGTAGCATGGTCGATAAGACCACACCTGCGCATAACAAACAGGCTAAGAGTCTTTACAAGCGGCAACAATCTGAAACGTGCACACATACGACGGATTCCACACCTTATATATACATGCAATGTATTGCATCTCACATAAGTACCGTCCAGATCTATTACCGAAAGTTCATTCATCCCTTAAAATCTTTCGACCATGGAAACCGCACAAGCACACCTCCATCATACAATTTATAATCAGCACGTACAAGAGGTTGTGGTTTAGTCATGGTAATTACGGCTATAGCCAGTTTTTTATCGGCAGCGACACTTCTGATCGCATCCACTACTCTCTTCATTGTCCGGCCGGAGTCGATGGCATCATCGACTATCAGTATTCTATCAGCCTTGGAAACAGCTTCTACAAACGTAGCATCGGGCTCAATAGGCTCCATATCTCCTCTATCGTCATTGCTCAAATAGCGAGCTTCCACTATACGCATAGCATCCTTCACAAAAGTCGGGAGATGACGTATTATCGCCCAGAGAAATCCGAGATGCTGTTTGGCTTCCGTAGTTCTTCGGCTCGACTTTATCGCAACGTGAGGAGTCCCGACAAACATCATGTCGGCGATAATCTTACCACCAGAAGCAATGCCGACAACGAGATCAGGAGAAAACGATGAAGCCTCCTTTTCAAGAGCATTCGCCGCACTCTGCAGTTTCTCTCGGTTGAACGTCACTACTTTCATATCCGATAATCTTATTTTACCTTTACCACATCCATGCCACATCGGCGGCAGTCGAAGTCGAGGCGGTATAGTCCGGATTCGTTGCGCAGGCAAAGCGGCGACGGGAACTTGTCCGCACCTTTTTCACGAAGGCATGCGCCAAGCTCGCGACGTATGCAATATCGGGTCTGCATCACGCGCACCTCTCCGGCCGGCATCTCCTTCTCTATAGCTTCGTGCACTATCTCAGCAC
>JAGAUV010000069.1 GCA_017620635.1 Muribaculaceae bacterium
TCCCCCTCTCGTCGAGCTTCAAGGACCTCAAGGCTTACGAGCCTATTGCTCAGGTAACTGCCTGCGCCGCAACCACTACGGGCTGGTATGAGGGCGAATATAACATTCCCACACAGTCGGGCGCCGCTCTTGGCGACTCCAACACCGGCATGCACCTGCTCATAGGCCTGCTCGCCGCTCTGCAGCAGCGCGAACGCACCGGCGAGGGCTGCTTCGTTTACCAGTCAATGCACAATGCCTGCCTCAACCTCTGCCGTATCAAGACGCGCGACCAACTCACGCTGAATCGCATCGGCTACCTCACCCAGTATCCGCAGTACCCGAATCAGAAATTCCCCGATTACGTTCCCCGTTCAGGCAACACCGAAGGCTCGGGTGTTCTCGGCTGGACATACAAATGCAAGGGCTGGGAAACGGATGCCAACGCCTACGCTTACATCATCTTCCAGCGCGGCGCCAAGGACTTCGAGAAAGCTTGTGCAGCATTTGGGTTCGAGGACTGGCTTACCAACCCCGACGTCAACACCGCCGACGCGCGCGACCGCCACAAACAGGAACTTATCGCACGTGTGCAGGCATGGGCTATCAACAAGGATAAATACGAGGTAGTCAAGATATTGGCGCCTGCAGGTGTGCCTTGTGCTCCTGTGCTCTCCACCAAGGAGATCATGGACGACCAGAGCCTCTACGACGGCAATACCCTCGTCAAGATCAACCAGGGCGGCAAGATCGGCGAATTTGTTACTGTCGGCGTGCCCTTCACTATGTCGAGCTATCAGCCTGTCTACGGTCCTTGCCCCGAACTCGGCGGCAACACCGACGAAGTGCTCGCAGGCCTGGGCTACACCGCCGAGCAGATCGCTTCGTTCAAGGCTAACGGTACCACGGCTCCGATGCCAAAACCGGCTGCCGCGAAATAACATGATATAACATATGGCGCGGATTGCCGTGGGCTTCCACGATGACCGCGCCATTTCCATAAAAGATTTTACTATGGCAACTACAAATAATAACAGCTGTTCATGCAAATGCGGCAGCACCCAGGCGGCTCCTGTGTATCCGCAGCAGCTGACAGGCATGGATATCATGGTAAGAGCCCTCAAGATGGTGGGCATCGACACCATGTACGGCCTCGTCGGCATTCCTGTCACTGAGCTGGCTTATATCGCTCAGCAGCAGGGCATACGCTTCGTCGGATTCCGCCACGAGCAGCAGGCCGGCATGGCCGCCGCCACACACGGCTACCTCACAGGTAAGCCCGGTGTGCTCCTTACCGTTTCGTCGCTCGGTTTCTTGAACGGGCTTACCGCCACCACCAACGCCACCGTCAACTGCTATCCTATGATACAGATCAGCGGCTCGTCGGTGCGCGAACCTATCGATCTCGACCAGGGCAATTATGAGGCCCTCGACCAGTACAACGTGGCAAAAGGTCTCGTAAAGGCCGCCTACCGCGTGAATAAGCCCGAGGACATTCCCACAGCGGTTGTCCGCGCCTACCGTGCGGCTATCTCAGGCCGTCCCGGCGGTGTATATCTCGACGTGACAGAGACCTGTCTCGGTGCGGTAGTCAACAGTGCCGACGTCGAGAAGTATTTCTATACCCCCGTCGACCTCTGTCCGGCCATGCCGCCTGCAGCCGAAGCAGTCGCCCGTGCCGCCGACATGCTCGCCGCCGCCAGGAAGCCGGCCATTATCATAGGCAAGGGCGCGGCATTCGCACGTGTCGAAGATCAGCTCAAGAAACTTGTCGACACCACAGGCATGCCTTATCTGCCTATGTCGATGGGCAAGGGCGTGCTGCCCGACACCGGCGATCTGAGCGCTCTCTCGTGCCGTTCGACCATAATGGGACAAGCCGATGTGGTTATCCTCGCCGGCGCACGTCTCAACTGGCTGCTCTCGCGCGGCCACGGCAAATGGAGCCCCGACACCAAGTTCATACAGTTCGATATCGAGCCCACCGAAATCGATTGCAACCGTCCTATCGCTGCGCCTGTGATAGGCGATCTGGCAAGCTCGCTCGATGCTTTCAACGCCGCCATGGCCACACGTAAGATGAGCATGGATCCCACATGGGTACCCTCGCTGCAGGCCGAGACAAAGGAGAAGAACACCAAGTTCGCCGCTCGTCTGAGCGAAAACGCATCGGCTCAGCCAATGAACCACTGGACCGCCCTGGGAGCCATCAAGCCTGTCATGGCCGCAAATCCCGACGTGATACTGATCAACGAAGGCGCCAACACCCTCGACGATACGCGTGATACCCTCGACATGGCATTGCCGCGCCACCGCGTCGACTGTGCCACATGGGCCATCATGGGCATGGGCATAGGCTCGTCTATCGGTGCCGCCGTATCCACCGGCAAGAGCGTCGTCGCTATCGAAGGCGACTCGGCCTTCGGATTCTCGGGCATGGACTTCTCTACCATATGTCGCTTCAATCTGCCGGTAACCGTGGTTATCTTCAACAACGGCGGCATCTACAACGGCGTAGGCGTCAATCCTTCAGGCTCGGCCGATCCGGCTCCTACAACCCTCGACATCCACGCCCGTTACGACAAGATGGGCGAGGCTTTCGGCGCCACAACATACTATGTGACTACGCCCGACGATCTCAGCAAATCTCTTACCGAGGCCATAGCCTCTCGCAAACCGTGTCTTATCGATGTGCAGCTCGGCGCTGACTCGGGCAAGGAATCAGGTCATATCGGATTCCTCAACCCGGCAGCTCTCGAAAAGTTTACGGTCTGACATGACGACCGGCGGCTCTCCGACATGAGAGGAGAGCCGCCTTGATACTTTTTCAACTATTTTATAACCTCATTCTCCCTCTTACTGATATGCTACACATCATACTCTACGCCATAGTCCCGATATTCGTGGTCATGGCATTAGGTTATTTCTCGGGTAAGAAAGGCGCTTTCAGCGGTGCCGATGCCAAGATTCTCAACAAGGTCGTCCTCAACTACGCCTTGCCGGCTGCCCTTTTCGTGTCGATCATCAAGGCGAACCGTGCCATGCTGTCGGCCGATATCAAGCTCACAGTCATCAGCTTCACAGTGCTGCTGGCCTGCTTCTTTATGGTTTACTACGTATTCCGCCTCTATAAGAGCAACACCAAGGGCGACGCTGCCGTATCGGCCCTTATCAGTGGCTCGCCTACTATCGGCTTCCTCGGTTTCGCCGTGCTCGAGCCTATCTTCGGTTCGTCGGCTGCCGTAGGTCTTGTGATCGCCATCGTGTCTATCGAGGTCAACGCTCTCGGCATTCCTATCGGTCTGTGTCTGCTCAACTCGGGCAACGCCCAGGCTGCAGCCCTCAACGGCGGCAAGAAGCCCAGTGCATGGGCTCCGGTGGTCAACGCCCTCAAGCAGCCTGTGGCATGGGCGCCTATCCTCGCCGTCATCCTGGTGCTCTGCGGTGTCAAATGGCCCTCGTACCTCGACCCGTCGTTTACCCTTCTGGCCGGTGCTAACGCCTCGGTAGCCGTATTCGCCGCCGGCATCACTCTTTCGTCGGTCAAGATTTCGATCAACGGCCAGGTATGGATGGGCACATTCCTCAAGCTCATCATCATGCCTCTCGCCATCCTTGTGGTAGGCCTGCTGGCTCATATGGAGCCCACCAACCTCAAGATGCTCGTTGTCTGCGCCGCCCTGCCGCCTGCATTCTCCGGCATCATCATCGCAAGCCGCTACAATACCTATGTAGCCACCGGCACATCGTCGCTCGCAGTGTCGACCCTTATCTTCATGGCCACCTGCCCTATGTGGATATGGATTACCGACAAAGCCCTGCAGATGTTCGGATAATATGACATGATCAACACACAAAAACAGCCGTCCCCCCGTGGGCGCGGCCGTTTTGTGTGTATCTGTTTCGTTTAGAGAGCTACCTTGACTGTCCGGCTCTGGCCGTTGGCTGTTACGCGGAGCAGATATATGCCTGAACCTACGCCGGGCTCGAAGACGAAGTTGTCGCCGGCCGCGCTTACGGCATCTACCTGTGTGCCGCTCATGTTGTAGAGCGCTACATCGATGCGCGATGCTCCCTGGGCGAAGATGTCGAATGCCTTGCCCGAGCGCTCAACCATGATGGCCTGATCGGCGAGAACATCCTTTACCGAGTTGGTCGACAGCACTTTCTTCAGACCCTCGTAAGCGTCGATCTTGCCGGCGCCCCATTTCTTCTTTATGCCTTTCTCTACGCTTGCATCGCGGAGAGCGGTCTCCTTGGCGATGCTGCGTATCTCGTCGACGGTAAGTGTCGGATCGGCCTGGAGCCACAGGGCGAATACACCGGCCGCAAAAGGCGCTGCCTGCGAGGTGCCTTGCATCGAGCCCCAGTAGTGGTCTATCTTGCTGCCTGCCACTTTGGCCGTCATGCTGTTGACCGCGTTTTTGTTGGCCTTGATGTAATATGAGTTGTACGACGACACCAGCACGGCGCCGGGAGCGCACAGGTCGGGAAGGTCGCGGCCGTCGTAGGTCGTGCCGTACGATGTGAAGTACGATACATCGCCGACAGGGAAGACTGAAGTGCGGAAGGGAGCCGACCCGAGCGAGGGCCAGTTGTTGCGTGTGTTGAACGCGCCTATCGCTATCACATTGGGGCCGCACGCCAGGTCGTTGATAGTGCCGTCGGTGCTGCCGTCGAGCCACCCGTTGATACCGCGGTTGGAGAACTCCGACAGATATTGGTTGTCGTTATATCCGTTGGCATATCCGTCGACATGCTGTCCGGGCTCGCCCTCGATCATGAAGCCTACGACAGTAGCCGTCGATGTGGCCAGTTTCAGGTTGCTGTGGCTGATCTCGACCACATAGCGTTTAGAGTTCGGATCTACCCTCGATATGGCCGATATGAAGCCGTTGGCCGAGCAGGCCTTGTCGAAGTCTTTAAGCTTGGTCGATGCGTTCGACGCGCCGCCGCCCACACTCAGGCTCTGGCCGGCTTTCTCTATCACGGCCTCGTCTACGATATTGCGTTTGCCTATGCTCGATTTGCTCACGATGATTCTGAACTTGAACGGACGGTTGTCGTTCGCCCAGAACTCTACCTTGCCGTTGTAGTTGCTTGTGGCCTCGGTCGGGTAGATGGTCGTGGTAAAGCTGCGGTCGTCCTCGGTAAATGTCTTGCTTACCGAGAGTTTCTGATCGCCTTCATTGCCGGCCGACACTGTTATGATCATGTCCTTGCCGTAGTTGTTGAGCAGTTTGCCGAAAGAGTCCGCGCCGTCGTGGGGGCCGTTGTTCGAGCCCAGAGAGAGGTTGAACACCATCGGCACGCCGTTGTTCACGGCATAGTCACGGGCATACTTGACGCCCTTTATGATTTTGTCGTTGGCGAAAGAGCCGCAGGTCACTAATATGTCCGACTCATAGGCCACGCCTCCGTAGACGTTCTCTACCGTCTTGCTTTCCGAAGTTACTTCGCCTTTGTAGCTGCCCGACATGATGCCGAGCACGTGCGTGCCGTGTGTGGCATTGTCGTCCTCGGTGGTAAACCTGCTTATAGTCATCGCGTTGGTGTACTCTGTCGTGCTGGTGTTGAACACCGCCACCGCCTTCACTCGTGTATCGCCGTTGGCGTCCTTGAAGTTGATGTGGTTGGGGTCCATGCCCGTATCGTACAGACCCGTCGTCACGCCTTTGCCCGTATATGCCTGCGGCAGATCCACGCCGGCGTGCACCATGTCCACTCCCGTCGCCTCACGGGCCTTGTTGAGCATGGGTTTCTGCGTCTCGCCGAAAGCGATCGACGCGATATAGTCCGACTCGCACAGCTTGTCGACATCGGCAAGGGGTATTTCGCAGACCACGATATCGTCGATCACGTCTGTTATCTCATAGCCCAATGCCCTGAATGTGTCGGCATACGATGCGTCGGAGAGTGTCACGAATGCGCCGACAGTCTCGGCGTCGCTGCGGCTTGTGGGCGCTTCCGTGCGGTAGCGCTCCATGATTTGTCTGGCTGCGAAGCTTAGTTTTGTCTGCGCCCCGGCGTAGCATGTCGTCAGGAGCAACGTGGCAGCAAGAAATGTATGTTTTGTCATAATGATAATTCTTTTGTACAAAAGTATGCAAAATTTCTATTGCTGTCAATAATTTTGACTCATCAAGTTGCAATCTTAACGTAAAAGCCGATAAAAGAATATTATTTTTAACATATATTAGCACATAACAAAAGAGGCACCAACCTGAGTTGATGCCCCTTTGCTGTTTATGGCTTATGCTGCTGTGATCAGCGCATGAAAGACATGTCGGAGAACGAATCGTACATCATCATGCCTGCTGCGAAGCTTACGAGTACGCCGAAGTTGTATTCGGGATCCTGTACATACTGGCCGCTCTTGAGGTCGAAGTTGAACTTCAGCGAGAAGTTGTAGGCCGAGGTGGTGTAGCTGTTGCCGCTTACGGGGTAGAGCAGGAGCTTGCCTTCGCCGTAGTTGGGATGGTTCATCAGACCAAGCTGCTGACCCGAAGGTATGTTTACATAGATTTCCTGGGTTACACCGTTGATGCTGAACTGGGCTGCTGTTGTCATACCGGCTGCGGGGAAGTCGATGAGGGTTACGTTCTTGCCATAGCCTGCTTCGCCTTCTGCTACAGTCTCGATTGTGAAGTTGATGGGCAGCGGACCGTCATAGGTCGATTCCATCACACCTTCCCAGGCGCCGGCAAGGCCGGTGTAGTAGACGGGGATGAGGCCTTCGTTGTCGACAAGTGTTACGATTGTCTGGTTCTGGGCGCCGATTTTTGCTCCCTTGGCGTCCTTGATCTTTACCTCAAACGACATGTCGTTGTTGATCTCGTCGTTGCCTTTGGGGTAGTACTGGAAGCCGATTTCGCTTTCGCCGGCAGGGATGGTCATGGTGTACGACGTAAACACATAGTTCTTGTCGGCCACTGCGCCGTCGGTGCCGTAAGGTGCTACTTCGATGGTTACCTCGATGGGGCCGTTCGATGTACCGGTCACTTCTACGGGGATGTAGTTGTAGTCAGTGTTTGATACCTGATCTTCCGATACGCGGATGGCAGACTCCTTGAGCTGTACACTTACATTGCTGTCGGTGTTGAACGCGTTGTCGTCATCGGAGCACGATGTTACGGCCAACGCACAAAGCGACATTAATGCAAAATATTTGATTTTCATATCTGTTTACAAGTTAAGATTAATAACCGGGGTTCTGCTGGCCCTTGAGCTGGGGATTGATGTTCATTTCCGACTGAGGAATAGCCCATACGAAACGGTGGTCGTTGTTAGCGTATGTTACCTGGAGGTCGTTGATTGAACGTGTGTCGGCTACGAGAGGATTGATCTCGTAGGGCTGGTTGCGGTCGAAGCCCTGCTGCCAGCGGCGCAGGTCGCTCAGACGGAAGCCTTCGCCCATAAGCTCTTTCGAGCGTTCGTTGCGTATGAAGGTAAGGAGCTCTGAACCGGTAAGTGTTATCTTGCCCATTGCGTCCGGATCGATCAGACGGGCGTGTACGAGTGCGTCGATGGCGTCCTGTGCCACGCTTTCATGACCGGCGAGGATACCTGCTTCGGCAAGGATAAGATACTGCTCGCTCAGACGGAATGTCTTGGGCTTGTTGTCGTACATGGCGGTGCTGGTATCGAGTTCCGGGTTGCCGGGATACTTCTGGAATACGTAGGTCTTGCTCACGCCGCCTTCTACATTGATAGTATGGGCTTCGCCGCCGAGGAAGGCTACGAAACGGATATCGTTGATGTAACCATCGGCGTCTTCAAACTCTATAAGGCTATAGATCGACTCCTCTGTGGGGATATAGTCGCTCTGGTTGGGGTCCGCCCACCAGTAGTTGTAGCCCTGGCAGGTTGAGAATGCCTGCTGGTCGGTAATCTCTTTCTGGTCGACGAAGGGAGCGAAGATGATTTCGTCCACGTTCTCGTCGTACCACATGTTTACGTAGTCCTCACCTTCGGCAAGTGCGTAGTTGCCGTTGCTGATAACGTACTGTGCTTTCTTCACTGCGTTCTCGTTGTCGCCGATAGCCAGGTTCATACGGGCCTGAAGAGCTGCCACTGCGTAGCTCGAGAGGTAGTAGGCGCCTGCGCTGCACTGTTCGTCGGTAACTGTCTTCTCATACTCTGCGAGGCCGTCGAAGGCTTCGGTAAGGTCCTTCTGGATGAACTCTACTGTTTCCTTGAGATTGGAACGGCCGGGATAAGTGGACGAGTCGCCGGTGGGGTTATACACAGTCACGATCTGAAGACCGAGCGAGGTCTCGGCTTTGCTCTTGAAGTCGTTGGTGTTGCAGAAGTGGTCCAGAAGATAGAAGTATGCGAAAGCGCGGGTAAACTTGGTCTCGGCTATGTAGCGCTTTACTTCCTGGGCTTCTGCGCCGCTGAGTGTGGCTGCGAGATCCTCGCATTTGGGGAGCAGGAAGTTGCAGCGAGAGATTACTGCATAGCAGGAACCGTAGACCGACGAGAAGGCTCCGGTCGACGAGTTGAGGAAGCCGTTGGACATGTTGCCGCCGCGGCCGCCGTTGTTCGACATGCCGATGAACTGGTCGAGCTGGAGTTCGGTGTTGTACACCCAGCCGCCCACCGACATGCTGCGGAGGTTGCCGTAGACGACGTTGTTGCGCATGTTGGTTGCATAGTCGAATGTCAGCGGTTCGGTGTCGTCGAGCACGCCCTGCTGCGTAAGGTCCATGTTACACGACGAGAGTATTACCGCAGCACTCGCTATAATCGATAAATATTTCTTTTTCATATTGATCTTCGCTTATTTTAGAATGAAACTTCTACGCCGAATTCAAACTGACGGGTGTTGGGGTACTGCAGACGTACACCGTTGCCGATGTATTCGGGGTCGATGCCGGTAAATTCGCTGCTGTTGAATGTCAACAGGTTACGGCCGGTAAAGTGGAAGATGACGTCGCTCATGTCGGCCTTCTTCAGCAGTTTCTCCGGGAGGCTGTAGGTAACGGTAAGGTTTTTCAGACGGCAGTACGATGAGTTCTCAAGATAGCGGCTGTCGCCCTGGATTGCCTCTGTGATGGCGGGCATCGAGCCGTTGGGGTTCTTGGGGGTCCAGGTGTCGAGCATCTTCACGCTCTGGTTGCCCTGTGTGAACGAGAGGTTCGAGGCAAGCTGCTGGTAAGCCCAGTTGTAGATGTACTTGTCGGCTGCCCAGGCGAAGTCGGCGCGAAGGCCGATGCCTTTCCACGATGCGTTGAAGCCGAAGCCGCCGGTCCATGAGGGCTGATATGCTTTGCCGAGGTTTACAGCATTGTCTTCGCTGTACACTTTGGTAAGGTTGCCGTTCTTGTCGTACCACATACATTTACCGTCGCGTTTGTCTACGCCTGCGTAGCGTACGGTGTTGAGCTGGAAGGGATTCTCGCCTACTACGTATACCAGACCGTATTCGTCGAGGCGGTATTCGGTTTCGCCGTTGAAGAGCTCGAGGATCTCTGCGTGGTTGTAGTTGAAGTTGGCTTTAACGCCGATGTTCCAGTCTCTGTCGTTGTAGAGGGTCGAGCCGATCTGGAAATCGACACCGCTGTTGCGGAGCTTGCCGATGTTGGTAATGTTGGAAGACCAGCCGGTGGTAACACTATAAGGTACATCGAGGATAAGGTCGTTGGTGTCCTTGATATAGTAGTCGACAGTACCGAAGAGGCGGCGGTTGAAGATGCTGTAGTTCACGCCGGCACTGAACTGGTTGATTTTCTCCCAGAGAAGGTCCTTGTTTGAAGGAGAGGCGATACCCATCGATGGCTGGCCGTTGTAGTTTGTGCCTGTGCCGAGTGAGCCGTGCCATTGGAAGTCGCCGAGGCCGGAGTAGTTACCGGAGCTACCGTAGTTGACGCGTACCTGAAGGGCGTCGAGCCAGGTATAGGGCTGGAGGAATGTTTCATTCTTGGCGTTCCACATAAGGCCTGCAGAATAGAAGATAGCATCACGGTGATTGGGCGCGAACTTGGAGCAACCGTCGCGACGGATGGATGCGTTGAGGTAGTAGCGCTGGTCGTAGTTGTAGTCGCCGTTGAAGAAGAACGAGTTCACGACAAATTCTCCGACACGCTGGCTGACGTTATCCATAGTCACTGTTGTACCGTTGGTAATCAGCATCATGTTGTTCGAGGGCTGGCCCGATGTGCCGACGCCGAAGCTGTTGGTGTGGTTGATGATTGATTCCTCGCCGATAAGGAGCTTCATGTCGTGCAGGCCGCCGAATGTATGGCTGTACTCTGCTGTGTTGGTGTATGTGAACTGATACATACGGCCGAACGATTCGCCTGACAGACGCTCGGTGTACTGGCCGAAGCTGGTATAGCCGCCCATGGGGAGCTCGTAGTCTTCGGTTGCAAGCCAGCGTGTGCTGCTGCGACGGTCGTAGGCATAGACTGCCTGCTGGGCGCGGACGATAAGGCCCTTGATGGGACGCAGTTCCTCGAAGATCGAGGCATTGACTGAGATCTGGTTCGACGAGCCTACGTTGAGGGCCGATACGAAGTTGGCGTTAGGCTGGCCGCCAAGTGAGTATTTGAGCCAGTTGGCAGCATCGCCGAAGTTGATCTTGCCGTTGTCATCGATAGAGTAGAGGTAGGGCGATTCGTAAGGCAGTGCATAATATGCCTGGAAGATAGGTCCGTTGGTATAGAAACGGCCGGCCTCTGCGGCGGTAGAGTTCGACTCATACTTCTCATATGCGACGTTGGCGCTGAAGCCTGCGCGGAGCCAGGGCTTGAGGTCGGCGTTGAAGCTTGCGCGGAGTGACTCGCGGCGAAGACCGGATTTGGCGATAAGACCGTCCTGGTCATAGTGGCCGAGAGAGAGGTAGTAGTTTGAGTGCTGAGAGCCGCCACGGATTGTTGCGTCGAAAGAGTAGGTGGGAGCGTTGTCCTTGATCATCTCTTTGCGCCAGTCGGTGTCGATGCCGTATTTCTCGATGAGGTCGCGCTGTACGCCCTGAAGACGGGGAGAACCGAAGGCTTCGGTCATGTCGTCGCGGAACTGGAGGTACTGTGCCGAGTTCATCATCTTGATGCCTGAGTTTACGGCTGCCGACCAGCCGTAGTTGGCACGGATGGTTACCTTGGCCTGCTCGCCCAGTTTACCTCTTTTGGTAGTTATGACGATTACACCGTTACCTGCGCGCGAACCGTAGATGGCGGTCGACGAGGCATCCTTGAGCACGGTAATGTTCTCGATATCGTTGGGGTTGATTGAAGTAAATATTGCCGAAGTCACGGGAGAACCGTCGAGAATGAACAACGGGGTAGCCGTGAACTGCAGCGAGCTGATACCGCGGATGTTGATCTCCGAGGGGGTGCTGGAGGGTTCGCCGGTGTTGGAGAAGATACCCAGACCGGGAACGGCGCCCTGAAGTGCGTCTACGAAGTTCGATGCGGGGGTGTTCTCGAGCTGTGCGGTGCCTACTACGGCAGCGGCACCTACGAAAGAACCGAGCTTACGGCTTGTACCGTAACCGGTTACGACAACTTCACCGAGTGAGGTCACGTCTTCTTTCAGGCGTATTGTCATGCCGTCGGTGGCGGCTACGCTCTGAGATTCAAAACCCACGTATGAAATTGTGAGTTTGGAGCCGGCTTTTACGCGTAAGGAAAATTCTCCTTCAATGTTGGTCGTAACACCTTGTCCATCCTCTGCAACGACCGAGGCTCCGATCAGAGGCTCGCCGTCGCTTGCTGCAACAACCGTACCCGTGATGAGACCGTTCTGAGCCAGGCCCATAACGGTAGTCAGGATGACAGTCGTTAGGAAAATAAACAATTTTTTCATACTTAGAAATTAATGTAAATTATTATTGATTGATTCTTAAGCGAAAAATTTTTTATATACCGACCCTGCGCGGAGGAGCTCGCTTCAAGGTAATGATGGGCAAAGTTAATACATTTTTTTTGATTTCGTAAACATTTGGCAAGAAAAAATGCCCAATTTTAACATAATGTCTGTAAAATCGGGCAAATTTTGTGTTTGGAACGAACTTTTAGTCTATTTCATCTGTTCTATTGAAATAGTTTTGCGCTCAGGGCGCGGAGTGCTTTCACTTTGTCACAGGCCTGCACGACTACCGAGATATTGTAGTTTGAGCCGCCGAACGATATCATTCTTACCGGAATGTCGGCAAGCGCCTCGAGTACTCGCGTCTCGAAGCCGCAGTTGTGCCATTCCAGGTCGCCTACTATACATATTATTACCATGTCGGTGTCGACAGTGACAGTGCCGAAGTGTTTCAGATCGTCGACTATGGCGGCGAGGCGCGAGTCGTTGTCGATAGTGAGCGTGACGCCCACCTCCGACGTCGCTATCATGTCGATGCTCGTGCGGTGGTTCTCGAATGTCTCGAATACTTTGTGAAGGAAGCCGTAGGCAAGAAGCATGCGCCCCGACTTGATCTTGATGGCCGTAATGCCGTCCTTGGCGGCTATGGCCTTGATGGTGCCGTCCGGCGCGGCGTTGCAGATGAGCGTGCCGGGGGCCTCGGGCTCCATGGTGTTGAGCAGACGCACGGGTATGTTGTGGAGCTTGGCAGGCAGGACGCACGAGGGGTGCAGTATCTTGGCGCCGAAGTAGGCGAGCTCGGCGGCCTCCTCGAAGTGCAGACGTCGCACAGGCCGTGTGCCCTCCACATAACGGGGGTCGTTGTTGTGCATACCGTCAATGTCGGTCCATATCTGTATCTCGTCGGCATCGAGTACGGCGCCTATTATAGAAGCGGTGTAGTCACTGCCGCCGCGCTTGAGGTTGTCGACGCCACCGTGGTCGTTGCGGCATATATAGCCCTGGGTTATGAATATGTCGGCTTCGGGCTCAAGCTCTATGAGACGGCGCAGATGCGACGAGATATAATCCATGTCGGGCTCGCCGCTCGCGAGAGTGCGCATATAGTCGAGGGCCGGCAGCAGGGCGGTGCGTATGCCGCGGCGTGTGAGGAGAGTCTGCATGATGGCCGTCGACATGAGCTCGCCTTGCGCGAGGATCTCTTTCTCCCCCGAGGCCGTCAGCGGCGACGTGCAGTAAGAGCGCAACAGGGCGAACGAACGACCCACCGCCGCATCTGCCGCCGAGCGTGACTCCCCGTCGGGGAATAGCTCGCTGAGCGTAGCCGTATATTTGGCCTGCAAAGCATTGATGGTCTCCTGTGCTCCCGGCACATTACCCTTATATAAATACTCCGATATCTCTACGAGCGAATTGGTAGTGCCCGACATTGCCGAGAGCACAACGATATTGCGCTCCAGAGGCGCGCTGATCAGATCTGCGACGTGCTCGATACGTTTGGCCGAGCCTACCGACGTACCGCCGAATTTAAGTACCTTCATTTACGCATAAACAATTTTCGCCCCCAAAATTACAAAAAAATTATTATACCCCCAACCCAAACGGCGGAGCCGTTACACCCGGCGAACGCCGGACTCAGCCTCACGATCATTCGTGAGGTCAGCGTCGCCCAATCATCCCAACGGCGGCGCCGTTGCATCTCGCTCATCTCCCGGCCTCACTCGCGCTATGCGGTTTGCTTTGTCCCGGGGTCTCATCTCGCCGCAGACCTCCGGCCCACGTCGAGGTCCTCGACATCGAGCCCCACACGATCTCGCCCCACCCCATCCTCTCCTCAAATGTTAAAATTGCCGCCAAATACAAAAATTTCTTTACAAAAATTTTTGCATTTTAAAAATTGGCTGTAACTTTGTGCCCGATTTCCAAGAAAAGTTTTATTACTAAATCGTATCTAAGATGAAAAAGTTAGTTTTCGCGCTTGCTGTAGTATTCAGCATGTCGTTTGTCGCTTGCGGCAACAAAGAAGCTGCTAATGAAGCAAATGCAGAGTGCTGCGACAGCATCAACTGCACAGAGAATGTTGAAGCTACACTTACCGCTACTGAGACAGTTGATTCACTCAACCCGGCCGGCAACGACTCTATCACTGTAGAGCAGAGCACCGAAGTTGTAGAGAACACAGTTAACGAGTAATATAGCTCACTCCCTCAGCCGGCCCGGCCGGATGAGTCCACCGTATTAGATCATGTCACACGGCATGGTCTTTTTTTTATCCCCACACCCCGACCCCTCACGCCGTTTTCAGCCCCATAGACACACTTTTGTAGCACGATTCCGAACTTTTCGGCGCTTTCACTCCGAACTTTTCGGCCGGCCCTTAGAAAACGCAGGTAAATGATACGCCGAGACTGCCACGGCCTACTGTCGGCATGAGCACCGAGCTCACATCGTGACTCTTGCGCCCTAAGTGCAGCTTGCGCGTATCGCTGCCGCGGAAGAGATTGACCACCTCATTGACCGGGTCGATGAGAAATACTACAATATTACCCAGCACCGGCGAGCCCCAGAGCGTATAGTCGTGGCCGACGATATGACGTTTGAGCATATAGAAAGCCTCGCCCATGGCACTGCCGACAAGCGGCGTGATGAAAAGATCCTGTATCGACGGGCGCTCCATACATGCCTCTATGCCATACTCCCAGCCTATTGTCGATATCGCGGCGGAGTAGAGCAGCGACTGGTAGAAATTGAAGCCGCACGAACGTGCCGACATGAAGTAAGCGGCCCCGGCATACGGGTGGAGCACATAGTTGAAGATTGGGTTGTCGTGGTCCCATTCCGGGCCGCGCTTGAACACATTGTTGAACCAGCGCTTCTGCGGCGGATCCTTCTGCAGTGCCGCGCGGTTCCACGACGTGGCGTCTTCAGGCAGACATTCCAGTACCAGGAGCGTCGATACGAAAGCTCCCGACAGTACCGCCGTGTTGATCCACATGCGGTGCCAGTTGGGCTCGCTGCGTGTCATCGAGTAAGGCAGTCCGTAGATCGACGGCGGATTTTTCTTTTTCTGTATCTTACGGTATAGCGCCAGCGCCGAGGTGTCGATAGCTGCTCCGGCGGCTGTAGCGTCCGTCTGCGCTTTTGCAGGCATCGCCATACAAAAAAGCATGCAATATATGATGAAGAGAGACAGCGTTTTCATAGTGAATCATAGTTGAACCGTTGTATATTAGAAACAAATAAGAGCATTATTTGTCGTGAACGAAATGCAAAAGTTTTGAAAAATGCAGGATAGCCCCCTTGTCGGCCGTCGTAACTTTGTGCCGTTAACCAAATAAACAGCTACTTATTATGAAAACTTATGTAATCATCGACAACGGTCATGGCGACGACACGGCCGGAAAATGCAGCCCCGACGGCCGCTATCATGAATGGGAATGGACGCGTATGGCCGCCAGGCGTCTGATGCTCGAACTGAAAGGACGAGGCATGACCACTCAACTGCTTGTGCCCGAGGACCATGATGTGGATCTGCGCACACGCTGCCGACGCGCCAACGAGATATACCGCTACAGCCCCGAGGCCGTGCTGCTGTCGCTCCACAGCAACGCATCAGGCGACGGTACGGCATGGGGCGACGCCTCCGGCTGGAGCGCATGGGTGGCGCCCGGCGCATCGAGAGCCTCGCGACGCCTCGCCGGGCTGCTCTCACTCGAGGCCTCCAGGCGCAATCTGTTCGGCAACAGGCACACGCCGGCCGTCGGATACTGGGAGCGAGGGCTGTATATATGCCGCAACACCCTGTGCCCGACCGTATTGACCGAAAACATGTTCCACGACCATCGCGGCGACGTCGACTTCCTCCTATCCGATGAAGGTCTTGACGAAATAGTGCAGCTCCACGCCGACGCAATAGAAAGATATTATGAAGACTAAATGCCTGACAGTGGCGTTGGTAGCCCTGTGCCTCGGCTTCTGTATGGGCCGGAGGGCGCTAAAGCCGGCCCCGGCGGAGACCATATACCGCACCGATACCGTAGTGATAAGCAGACCCGAGCTGATGGTAGTGCGTCAGACCGCCACCGACACCGTGCTGCTGCCCGTGATAAGGAGCGACACCATATTGGTGCGCGACAGCGTCTTCGTGGAGCTGCCTCGGCAGCAGGCCGAGTACAGCGGCGACGGCTACAGGGCATGGGTCAGCGGCTACAGGCCAAGGCTCGACAGCCTGCACCTGGAGCGCGAGGTGGCTGTGACGACGCGACGGCGTAGCCGCTGGTCAGTCGGGGTGCATGCCGGCATGGGCATGACACCGCGTGGACTACAGCCATATATCGGCGTCGGAGTGAGCTACAGACTGTATTGATATTACTCAGCCCAGTGCTCGCGCAGAGGATAGCGGCGCGGCCGCATGATGAGCCGCAGACCCGTGGAGAAGGTAAAATAATTCCACATCCAGTTGATCAGCACCACCGTGCGGTTGCGCATGCCGAGTATCGACATCAGATGCACGAAAAGCCACGTCCACCATGCTGCCCGTCCCGACATGTGCATATGCCCCATGTCTACGACTGCACGGTTGCGGCCGATCGTCGCCATTGTGCCTTTGTCGCGGTACTCGAATGCCCGTAGCTCCCTCTCGGGATGGTTGAGGTTGTCGGCCAGATTACGGCCCTGCTGCAGCGCGACCTGAGCCACCTGGGGGTGCCCGTGAGGATATTGCGCCGTGCTCATGAGGGCGATATCGCCGATGGCGTACACATTGTCGGTGCCGGCGACGCGGTTGAATGCATCGGTAACGAGCCTGTTGCCGTGGCCGGGGCTGATAGTGGCACCGGCAAATTCGAACGATACGCCCGTGACGCCGGCCGTCCATATTACCGTGTCGGTGTCGATACTGCTGCCATCGCTGAATGTCAGACGCCGGTCGGCGTACGACTTCATCGTCTTGCCGAGCTGAACGTCCACGCACAGCTGCCTGAGCCCCTCCAGGGCATCGCGGCCCGAGCGCGGCCCCATGGCGCGCAGCAGAGCATCGGTGCCTTCCACAATTATCACTCTTACCTCGTCGGGAGATATGTTGCGGTACTCGCGCTTGATCACATAACGCTTCATTTCGCCCAAGGCGCCGGCTATCTCCACGCCGGCAGGGCCTCCCCCTACCACTACAAACGTGAGCAGGCTGCGACGCCGCTCGGGATCGGTGCACATGGCCGCGCGCTCGAGGCGGTCGAGCACCTCGTTGCGGCAGCGGATCGCCTCGGGCACGCTCTTGAGAGTGAATACATGCTTTTCGAGGTCGGCGATGCCGAAATAATTGTTGGTGGTGCCGGCGGCTATCACGAGCGTGTCGTAATGCAGCATCTCGTACTGGGTCGACACGGTCTGCGTGGCGACATCGATGATGCGTACCGCCCCCATGTGGTAGTCGACGCCACGATAGCGGCGGCCGTTGAGCTCCCGTCGCAAGGGGAAGCTTATGCTCGCCGGCTCGAGGCCCGACGATGCCACCTGGTAGAACAGGGGCGGAAACGAATGGTAGTTGTTGCGGTCGATTATGCTGACGTCCCACATCTTCTTGTCGATGTGCTTGGCAAGATTGAGTCCGGCAAATCCACCGCCGATTATTATGAGTTTTTTAGCCATGCTACAGTCTGTATCTTTTGTGGTATAACAAACCGTGTGAGGCAATGGTTTTTGCTCAGTTTCTTGATAATATAAAAAGGAACTGCTCACGCAGCTCCTTTTTATGGGTTTCCAATAGGTACAATTTCTAAGGTAAAAAAGATTGTTTTAGGTTTGCGATACAAAGGTCGGTACTATTTGCGGACTGACCAAATCTTTTTATATGTTTTGCAACATACTTTTATGGCAGTTTTTGTCCGCGTCGTGCTTTGAACGACTGTATATCGCTGATATTGAATAAAATATCTCTAAAACAAGTTGTATGTGAATAAATGTGCTTAATTATTAATTAATGTGAAAATCATATTTTCTAATGGCATTATGTAAAAAACGCCGACGAAAGCGCCGTTTAATACTCGTCCCAGCTCTTGATCTCGATTTCGTCGAGCGGTAGGCTCGTGAAGGCTCTCACGAAAGCCGATGCCAGACGCGAGTTGGTAAGCAGGGGTATGTTGAGGTCGATAGCTGCGCGACGTATCTTGCGGCCGTTGCTCAGCTCGGTGCCTGTGAAGTTTTTGGGCATGTTTATCACCAGGTCGACCTTGCGCTCGTGCAGCAGGTCGAGGGCCTGGGGCTGCTGGTCGGGCGTCGAGGGCCAGTAGACGCGTATCGCAGGCACGCCGTTCTCGTTGAGGAACTGGCAGGTGCCCCCGGTGGCGTAGATGGTCAGCCCGGCCTTGTGGAGAAGGTGGGCGGCCTCGAGCATGTCGGTCTTCTGGCGTGCCGAGCCTGTGCTCATGAGCACGGCCTTGTGGGGCACGCGCAGGCCGACGGCGAGCAGGGCCTTGAGTATGGCCTCGTTGGTGTCGTCGCCGATGCATCCTACCTCGCCTGTCGACGACATGTCGACGCCGAGCACCGGGTCGGCGCCGCCAAGACGCGAGAAGGAGAACTGCGACGCCTTGATGCCGACGTAATCGAGGTCGAAGGCGCTCTTGGCAGGTTTCTCGACGGGCAGGCCGAGCATGATGCGTGTGGCAAGGTCGATGAAGTTGATCTTGAGCACCTTGGACACGAAGGGGAAGCTTCGCGAGGCGCGGAGGTTACACTCGATTACCTTGATGTCGTTGTTCTTGGCCAGGAACTGGATGTTGAAGGGTCCGGATATGTTGAGAGCCTTGGCGATGGCGCCGGCGACTTTCTTGATGCGGCGCATGGTCTCGACATAGAGCTTCTGGGGTGGGAACTGTATGGTGGCGTCGCCGCTGTGCACGCCGGCAAACTCGATGTGCTCGGATATGGCGTATGCCTTGATCTCGCCGTGGTCGGCGACGGCGTCCATCTCTATCTCCTTGGCGTACTGTACGAACTCGGTAACAACGACCGGATGCTTCTTCGATACGTTGGCGGCGAGTTTGAGGAAGCGCTTGAGCTCGTCGGGATTCGAGCACACGTTCATCGCGGCGCCCGACAGCACATAACTGGGGCGCACCAGTACGGGATAGCCCACCTCTTCGACAAATTCCTCGATGTCGGCGAAATCGGTAAGCTCGCGCCAGCGCGGCTGGTCGATGCCGAGGCTGTCGAGCATGGCCGAGAATTTGTTGCGGTCCTCGGCGCGGTCGATGCTCTCGGCTGTTGTGCCGAGGATGTTGATGCCGGCGCTGTCGAGGCGTGTGGCGAGGTTGTTGGGTATCTGGCCGCCCACCGACAGGATCACGCCGTGAGGGTTCTCCATCTCGAGGATATCCATCACTCGCTCATATGTGAGCTCGTCGAAATAGAGGCGGTCGCATATGTCGTAGTCGGTCGATACGGTCTCGGGGTTGTAGTTGATCATTACCGAGCGCCAGCCTTCGCGACGGGCGGTAAGGAGGGCGTTGACCGAGCACCAGTCGAACTCTACCGACGAGCCGATGCGGTATGCGCCCGAGCCGAGGACTACCACCGAGCGGCAGTCGCCCTTGTATTCGACATCGTTTTCGGTGCCGTTGTATGTGAGGTAGAGGTAGTTGGTGGCGGCAGGATATTCGGCGGCGAGGGTGTCGATCTGTTTTACGACGGGAACGATGCCGAGAGCCTTGCGGTGTGCGCGTGTGAGGGCCATGTAGCGGTCGGTGTCGGCGGCGAAAGCGTCCTTGAATACCGAGCGTGCTATCTGGAAGTCGCTGAAGCCCTGCTCCTTGGCGATGCGCAGCAGCATTTCGGGCACGGCGGCGAGGTCGTTGAAGGCCTCGAGCTCGCGAGAGGTGTCGATGATGTTGCGCAGCTTGTAGAGGAACCATTTGTCGATCTTGGTAAGGTCGTGAATGCGGTCGACGGTATATCCTTCCTTGAATGCTTTGGCGATGGCGAATATGCGTCGGTCGGTGGGTTCTTTGAGGGCGGCCTCGAGGTCGGGAATCGAGAGCTCGCGGTTTTCAGTGAAGCCGTGCATGCCCTGGCCTATCATGCGCAGGCCTTTCTGGATTGCTTCTTCGAATGTGCGGCCTATCGCCATGACTTCGCCTACCGACTTCATCGACGAGCCGATGTGGCGGTCGACGCCGTGGAATTTGCCGAGGTCCCAGCGCGGAATCTTCACGACAACATAGTCGAGCGCCGGCTCGAAGAATGCCGAGGTGCACTGTGTCACGCTGTTGTTGAGGTCGAAAAGACCGTATCCGAGCGCAAGTTTGGCGGCGACGAAAGCGAGGGGGTAGCCTGTTGCTTTCGAAGCGAGGGCCGACGAGCGGCTGAGGCGTGCGTTCACTTCGATCACGCGGTAGTCCATCGAGGCAGGGTCGTAGGCGTACTGCACGTTACATTCGCCCACGATGCCCACGTGGCGTATGATCTTGATGGCCAGCGAGCGGAGGTAGTGGTAGTCGTCGTTGCTGAGTGTCTGCGAGGGGGCCACGACGATACTCTCGCCGGTGTGAATGCCGAGAGGGTCGAAGTTTTCCATGTTGCAGACGGTAATGCAGTTGTCGTAACGGTCGCGCACTACTTCATACTCGACTTCTTTCCAGCCCTTGAGCGATTTCTCTACGAGTACCTGGGGCGAGAAGGAGAGGGCTTTCTCGACGAGCGAAACGAGTTCGTCGTCGTTGTCGCAGAAGCCGCTGCCGAGACCGCCGAGAGCATATGCAGCACGGACGATGACGGGGTAGCCGAGGCGGTTGGCGACGAGAAGGGCGTCGTCGACAGTCTCTACGGCTTCGCTTTTTATGGTCTTGACATCGATTTCGCGCAGTCGCTCGACGAAGAGCTCGCGGTCTTCGGTGTCCATGATTGTCTGTACGGGTGTGCCGAGCACTTCGACGCCGTAACGTTCGAATACGCCTTTCTTCCACAGCTCGACGCCGCAGTTGAGTGCGGTCTGTCCGCCGAATGCGAGGAGTACGCCGTCGGGGCGTTCTTTTTCGATGACTCGCTCGACGAAATAGGGAGTTACGGGGAGGAAGTATATTTTGTCGGCCATTCCTTCGCTCGTCTGCACTGTGGCGATGTTGGGGTTGACCAGAACAGTCGTGATACCTTCCTGGCGCAGAGCTTTCAGAGCCTGGGCACCCGAGTAGTCGAATTCGCCGGCTTCACCGATTTTTAGAGCGCCGCTGCCGAGGAGCAGAACTTTGCGCGGCTTGTTTTCGTTGGTCATCATTTTTTGAGCAGTGCTATAAATTCGTCGAAAAGGAATTCTGTGTCACGGGGTCCGCTTGAAGCTTCGGGGTGGAACTGGGCGGAGAAGAATGGCAGGCTTGTGTGGCGTATGCCTTCGTTTGTGCCGTCGTTCATGTTGATGAACAGGGGCTCCCAGCCTTGGGGCAGGGTGTCGTTGTCGACGGCAAAGCCATGGTTCTGCGATGTTACAAAACATTGGTTTGTGCCGACGCGACGCACGGGCTGGTTGTGGCTGCGGTGTCCGTATTTGAGTTTGTATGTCTTTGCGCCGGCGGCTTTTGCGAGGAGCTGGTTGCCCATGCAGATGCCGCATATTGGCTTGCCGGCTGTCATGGCGCGGCGAATGTTTTCGACTGTCGCGCCGGCGAAGTCGGGATTGCCGGGGCCGTTGCTGATAAACAGTCCGTCCCACTCGAAAGTGTTGAAGTCGTAGTCCCAGGGTACGCGGACGACGCGCACATCGCGGCGCAGGAGGCAGCGGATGATGTTGTGCTTTATGCCGCAGTCGACGAGAGCTACTGTCGGACGGCCGTCGGCTGTCGGTTTGAGCTCGGACAGGGGCTTGGGCTCGGCGCCTAATGATTCGAATACCATAGGCTCTTTGCAAGAGGCTATTGCGATGAGGTTTTCGGCGTTGGGGTCGTAGAAGTCGAGGTCCTTGCTGTCGCCGACGATTATCTTGCCGAGCATCGAACCGTGTTCGCGCAGATGTTTTGTGAGGGCACGTGTGTCGATGCCGTATAGGCCGGGTATTTTTTCGTCCTTAAGCCATTGGGCGAGGCTTCTGTCGGCCAGCCAGTGGCTGTGGTGGAAGGCATAGTCCTGTGCTATGATGGCCCGGCAGTGTATTCTCGAGCCTTCGAAATAATCCTTTAGGGCATCGTTGCCGGCTGCCGGCGGCACGCCGTAGTTGCCCAGCTGAGGGAATGTGGTAACTAATATCTGACCCTCGTATGAAGGGTCGGTAAGACTTTCGGGATAGCCTGTCATGGCGGTGTTGAATACAACTTCGCCAGCGGCTGAATCCTCGTAGCCGAAGCTACGTCCACGGAAAATCGTGCCGTCCTCAAGTATGAGAACAGCGTCGGTACTCGCCTGCATAAATGATTGGATTATGGGGTGTCATAAACATCGGCCCCCGGGTATGGAAGACCATGCAAAGTTACACAAAAAAAAGTGTATGGCAAAATTTATATTTGCCGCGTCATGGCTTTGATTGTGGCCGGTGTGGATAGGGGACTAATGGTCAGGGAGTTATGGGGCGGTTTTATTTTGACCTCATGGAAGAGAGGGGCATGGAGCCCCAAATAAGCTGTCGATAAACTTTGTGAATGACGGACAACGCCCGGACGTCCTGAGATTCTCGTAATCGTCAACGCTGAGTGTAGACAGGAAGGTGTAGGTATCACTCTTATGTTTGTGGTAACTATCGTCGCACAGCTCGAAGATCTTTTGCACTAAGGGATACGGGTGGTAGATATTCTCAAGGTCATCAATGATATTGTACTTGTCGAATGTTTCTATCGGATCATATCCTTTTCTGTTGATATAATTCTCGATCAATGCCAGTATCCAAGTCTCAAACTCCATTATGGCAAAATGAAGGCGGCAATCGATATCCTTGGCGTTTATTGCATTGGTCTGAATGGAGTGCAGGAATGCGATTCTTTCGATGTCGACAACGCGAGCATTGGTCATCAGGCGTTGATATTCTTCTCCATAAGCATCTCGCAGGCCGATAATTATGTCGTAGCCGTTTTCCTTCAGCCTTGCGCTGTCTTTTCGTAAACGAGTATTGACAAGGGTATCGTTGTTGGTGTTTATTATCTGATAGAAGTTCTTCGATTCGATGCTGCCCTGAGATGGATACGGTACTTTATCATAGATGTCAGCGACCAGGTTTATACAATAGAAACCGCATTCCTCAGGTTCGTAATTAGAATATTTCTGTAGCACATCTGCTACAAACAACATTTCGGACTGGCCCTCGACGTATACGGTAAACTTCATTTAGATGCCTTTGAAAGAAAATTGTCTATAAAGTCAGAAGAGAATAAGTCGAAGTTGCTTAAGCCGGTCATGCGGAACAGATTGAACAACTCTTTGTTGTTGTCCTCGTTCAAAGCTCTGATTTTAGTTTTGTTACGTCGAAGTATCTGCCAGTTCGAGATGTCGACTACATCCATAAGGAACGGGTCGTTGGAACTCGAGACGAGCTGTATGTGTTCGTTCTGACATTCCTTGAAAACAATCTTGCCAAGGAGTGTGGCGCGTTTGTAATCCAATCCTTCGCCCAGATCATCGATGAGAAGCAAACGGTATTTTTTCTCATGCTTCATGTATTCGAGGAAGCACAGCAGATACAATACACGTAACATTCCGCTTGACAGATACAGGCTGGGAATGATTTCGCGGACATATTTTTCTTTTACGTAAATGAATTTCAGGTCGCTTAATGACTGGATGTCGATATGTTGTATGTCATATCCCAGGCCATTGGCAAGTTTGATGATCTTTTTTATTTCGGGACTGCTGAGGTTCTCTACAATGTCGCTTAATGATAAGGGATTGACTATATCAGGCACTCCGCTGATGCTTGTGAACGGATTGAGATTCGAGCATGAAATTACAATAACACTTTCAGCCCATTCCATTAATGTTTCGATCTCGGGATATGCGCTACGGTCTCTTCTTACCTGGACGGTCAATTTCTCGAGGGGCGGCTCGACCGGTTCTCCTTTTAAAACTCCGCATTTAGCGTTTCGTTTTAATAAGGTTGTGCCACAGACATTTAACTGTTCGAAGACGACTTTATTATCTGCGATTTCAAAGGTATATTCCATGCTCCAGTTCTCATCTTCAGGGTTTGAAAATGAGAGTGTTGTGCGGAAGCTGCTTTCTTTGACAGGGCCGCTGTGCTTCATCTGCATAAATGATGTTACACTTCTTAACGCGTTGATTGTGCGCGTTTTTCCTGACGCATTTTTCCCGACAAGGAGGTTGGTCTGCTTTAAGTCAGACATGTCGGACAGCTCCCAGCCGGAAGTCTTGTATCTGAAAGAGGATAAGATCATTCGATAGAGTATATTATGCACTGCAAAGGTAGTAAAATTTTATAAAATATAATTTGCCACCTTCTAAAATCGGAGCTCGAGTTGTGTTTTATATAGATGGAATATGATTAATGGTCAGGGAGTTATGGGGCGGTTTTATTTGCCGTAGTTGAGGCGGGCCATGAGGGCTGTGAGGTCGATGATGGGGAGTGGGCGGTGGCGCAGGGCTGTGCCTTGTGTGTGGACGGCGACGATGCCTCTGAGGGCGCCGACAGATATGCCGAGCATCGTCATCATGAGCCGTCCGGCGACAACTACCTCGTTGCCTCTCATCACGATGTTGGCGGCGAGGTCTTCGATCTCGAATGTGGCTATCACTGAGCTGACCAGTAGCCTCTGGCGGACGAAACCGATGGGCGCGATGTAGGAGCACGACACGACAAGGCTTATCATGTTGCGAGGGACGTCGGGGATGACGCGCACGTTCATGTCGACGCTTACGGTTTCGTGTCCGAGGCGTCGCAGGGCGCTGCGGTTGATTACGGTGGCGTGTGGTACTTCGCTTACCGACACGAGGCTCACGTTTACTTGGCTTTCTTTCATCGCAGTAGTAGTTGTGGTTGTATTATAACACGCCGCCTGTCAGAGCGGTTTGTTTGACGATGGCAAATTTAGTGATTTTTTGTAAGCCGACGAGAGTTTTGAAGAAAAAATGTGTTGCAATCCGCTGCTTCAGACGTTAATTGTGGATTTGCCAAAGAACGTTGACAGCATGGCAATGGTGGCGATGGTAAATCAATGTTTAGAGATATCCCATCTTCCTGCTCTAGCGCTGCCTTGACGCAAGATTATGCCATACTTTTGCAAAACGTCTAAGTTGCGACGTATAGTAATTTTTGCCACGTTTTCCTTAGCAGCTAACTCAGATAATGTAATTGTGGGATTCTCTGCTATGTACCCAATGATACGCAGTTGTCTATCAGATAATTTTATGTGTTCATTTATGTGCTCATTTTCGTGCTCATTTATACGTCTCCTCTTTCTGCCCTCCTTTCTGCCCCCTTTCTGCCCCTCTTTGTAAGATGGTGGGATTCGTGGCGTGGGCTTGGGTATTAAGCACGAAAAAAAACCGGGTGGCGTATGGAGCGCGGCCCGGTTTTTTGAGGTATTGGGTGGAGTTGTGTTATTCGGCGATTACTTCGAAGGGGATTTCGACAGAAACCTCTTTGTGAAGTTTTACGGTGGCGGTGTATTCGCCAACTTCTTTAACGGCCTGTTTGATCTCGATGATCTTGCGGTCGACGTTGTGACCGAGTTTTTCGAGAGCTTCGGCGATCTGGATGTTGTTTACAGAGCCGAAGATGGTGCCGGTGGCAGAAGTCTTGGCTCCGATAGTGAGCTTAATGTCTTTGAGCTGTTCGGCGAGAGCTTCAGCATCGGCTTTGATCTTGGCGAGCTTGTGAGCACGCTGGCGCTGATTCTCGGCGAGCACCTTAAGAGCCGATTCGCTGGCGATGACAGCCTTGCCGGTTGGGATGAGGTAGTTGCGGCCGTAACCGTCTTTCACGGTAACGACGTCGTCTTTGTATCCGAGGCCGCTGACGTCTTCTTTGAGAATTAATTTCATAGTTGAGTCGGCTGTTAGAGGTTATTTCATCAAGTCGGTAACGTAGGGGAGGAGTGCGAGGTGGCGGGCACGCTTAACGGCCTGAGCGACACGACGCTGGAACTTGAGCGAAGTACCGGTGATACGACGGGGCAGAATCTTGCCCTGCTCGTTGAGGAACTTCTTGAGGAATTCGGGGTCTTTGTAGTCTACGAAGTTGATGCCGAAACGTTTGAAGCGGCAGTATTTTTTCTTTTTGACGTCTACCGACATAGGAGTGAGGTAGCGGATTTCAGATTGAGCTTGTGCCATTGTTTAGTCCTCCTTGTTTTCTACGGTTTGAGCTTGTGGTTGAGCGGCGCGGCGAGCACGGCGTTTGGCGGCGTACTGAGCGGCGTATTTGTCCTGACGGAAAGTGAGCCAGCGGAGGACACGCTCGTCACGACGGAATTCAGTTTCGAGTTTGCGGATCAGCTTGGGATCGGCATTGAACTCAACGAGGCTATAGAAGCCGGTGGACTTTTTCTGGATGGGATAAGCGAGCTTGCGCAGGCCCCATTCTTCGGCGTTCACGATCTCGGCACCGTTGTCGGTGAGGATCTTTGTGAACTTTTCTACCGCTTCCTTCATCTGAGCATCAGACAAAACGGGAGTTAAAATGAAAACGGTTTCGTACTGCATTTTAAGTTGATAATTAGTTGATTAAGCGAAATCACACGATTTCCGGCTGCAAAGGTACGAAAAAAAATCGAGCCTGCAAAATATTTTTTACGGGCCTGTTTCGCAGCCTGCCGGGGACTATGAAGAGGGTGGTGTGGCATCAATTGTGAAATTGTTCAGAGTAAATGTGCTAATAGATGTTAAAATCCCTAAATTTAAGATATATTAACAAATTGGGGGGGGCGAAAAGCTAATCTTTTTGTACTTTTGCAAAGAATTGTTTAAAGAGTTTCGAGTAGACTCTATTCTATCTCAGTCGAACGTACACGAATGACTATCTCGTAAAGTTGCAAATTTACGAATTTTTTGTCAAAAAAAACTTATACTATTAATACTCACATTTAAAACAGACTGAACATGAGAAAGTTGACTTATTTGGTCGCTTCGCTGTTGGTTGCAGTTACAGCCGGAACAACCTTTACCGGATGTATCAACAGCGATGAGCCTGCAGGTATCGAGCATCTGCGCGATGCCAAAGCAGCGTTGCTTAAATCTAAACAGGCACTTATCGAGGCCCAGGCCGCCAAGGCACTTGCAGAAGCCGAGGCAATCAAGGTAGAGGCCGCTGCCAATGCAGCAAAAATCGATGCCGAGCGTGCAAAAACCGAGGCTGAAATCGAAGAGATCAGACAGCGTACAGCCAATGCTATGCTCCAGGCTCAGGCCCAGCTTGAGATTCTGCAGCAGCAGCTTGAGAACCTCAAGCTTGCCTATGCACAGGAGAAGATGAACCTCTCCGAGCAGATGAAGACCTACATCGACTACTACTACACCCAGTACTTCCAGGCACTTGAAGACTACAACACCAAGTATGTAGCATGGCTTAAAGCCCAGAAGCAGCTTGTAGAAGACGCACTCGATCCTGACGGCACAGAGTACGACAAGAAGGTGCAGTACGAGGAAGCAGTAGCTACCGCAGAAAAGAATCTTGCTGATGCCAATCAGGAACTTTCCGACCTTACCGACAGCCTTGCAGTAGTCAAGACATGGAAGCCCACCGAACTCGGCGCCAAACTGACACAGTACAAAGAAGAGGTAGAGGCCAACAATGAGCTTCTCGCTATGGCTCAGCTTAAGAAAGCAGAGAACGAGAACGAGAGCGAAGAAGGCAAAAAGTACCAGGCACTTGTAGAGGAGGTTAATAAAGTTAGCGAAGAGTGGATCGCTATACCTGCCTACACATTCAATGCTAATGGCGAAATTACCATTCCCGGTCTTGAGGAGCCCCGTGAAGTCGTTACAGAAGGTCGTTTCTCTTTAACTTCTGCAAACGCTTATTGGAATACGTCTGCTATTGTAAATAGTTTCAAGAGCCAGATTTCGAATTATGTTCTCAACGAGAACGGCGAAGCCTGGACTCAGGCCGATATCAACGCGCTGACTCGCCAGAAAGCA
>JAGAUV010000070.1 GCA_017620635.1 Muribaculaceae bacterium
TGCCCGAGCTTTACTCGTGGATAGAGAGCGTCATGGCCGCCCACGGGTTCAGCTATGAAGTGATATTCGTTGATGACGGCTCTACCGACGGTTCTTGGAAAGTAATCGAAAAGCTGTCGGCAGAGCATCCGTCGCATGTCCGCGGAGCATCTTTCCGTCGCAACTACGGCAAATCGCCGGCCCTCAACACAGGCTTCAAAATGACTCGCGGCGAGGTTGTGATAACGATGGACGCCGACCTGCAGGACAGCCCCGACGAGATACCCGAGCTTTACCGTATGATACACGACGAGGGCCTCGACCTCGTGTCGGGCTACAAAAAGAAGCGCTACGACCCCTTGTCGAAGACCATACCGACCAAGCTCTTCAACGCCACCGCACGACGCGTGAGCGGCATACACAACCTCCACGACTTCAACTGCGGCCTCAAGGCCTACCGCAACAAGGTGGTAAAGCATATCGAGGTATACGGCGACATGCACAGGTATATCCCTTATCTGGCCAAGCAGGCCGGTTTCGACAAGATAGGGGAGAAAGTAGTGCATCACCAAGCCAGAAAATATGGCAAGACGAAATTTGGCCTCGACCGCTTCGTAAACGGCTATCTCGACCTTGCCACATTGTGGTTTACAGGTAAATTCGGCAAGAAGCCCATGCACTTCTTCGGCCTGTTAGGCAGCCTGATGTTCTTTCTCGGCTTTATAGCCATTGTGATTGTAGGCGCTGTAAAACTCTACAACATGCACATTGGCGCCCATTATATACTTGTGACCGACTCTCCATATTTTTACATATCTCTCACTCTGATGATTCTGGGCTCGCAGCTTTTCCTTGCCGGCTTCGTCGGAGAACTCGTAGTGCGCAACTCCCCCCGGCGCAACGATTATGAGATAGAAGCAGAAATAGACACCATAACAGAATGATTAAGCAGCTACTGACTCACGACAGATACTCGTGCCGCTCCTATAGCGACAGAATCCCTACAGCCGGACAAATACGCGAAGTGCTCGAGACCGCCCACATGGCGCCGTCGGCCTGCAACCGCCAGCCATGGCGGCTTATGGTCATAGGCCCCGACGATGAAGAGGGGCGCCAGGCTGTAGCCGCGGCATACAACAGGCCCTGGATATTATCGGCACCCTACTATGTGATAGTATGCGGTGTCGCCGACGAGGCATGGGTGCGGCCGTTCGACAACAAATGTCACGTGGATGTAGATGTGGCCATCCTGACCGAGCACATATGCCTCGCCGCAAGCGAAGCCGGGCTCGCCACTTGCTGGGTATGCAATTTCGATCCTGCCGAGCTGACTTCGAAAATCGAATTTCCTCAGGGTGTAGATCCTGTGGTCATACTGCCCACTGGCTATCCGGCAACGACCGACATACCCGAGAAAAAGCGTAAAGAATTAGACGACATCCTGATCTGACAAGGTGAAGAGAAGCTTACTGAAATATTATATTGTCATTACAGCTGCGCTGTCGGCCGTCACGGCATGCAATACGACCGGCTGCCTCGACAACCAGAGCGCACTGCCCCTCGCCGGCATGTACTCGTCGGCCACGGAGAAGCCTGTCACAATAAAGAACGTAGAAATCAGCGGTGTAGGAGCACCCGGCGACTCCATACTGCTCGACAAGAGCAAAAGCGTGTCGGAGATCTATCTGCCCATGCGCTCCACCCGGCAACAGACTTCGTGGCGATTACGATATTACCAGGAAGGTCTCGAGGGCATCGAAGACATCATAACATTCGACTATGAGTCAGTGCCCCAGTTCGTTTCTGAAGAATGCGGCGCGATGTATTTCTACCGCATCACAAACTTCAGCTACACCGAAAATCTGATAGACTCCGTAGCCGTTACCGATTCGCTCATAACCAACGTGGAGCGCGAACGCATCAGAATCTATTTCCGCACGGCAAACCCCGACACTCCCGACGAACCCGAAACACCAGAAACTCCCGATACGCCCGATGAAGAGAGCTAAACTACTCATATTATGCCTTCTGGCCATGATAGCGCTCGTTACGGCATCGGGCCGTGAACGCCGACGGATAAGCCCGGTGCAGACACAGGCGGCGCAGACGCAGTCGATCAACGAGACAGCAAACGACACCTCGCGCATCAATGCCAAAATACGCGCGGCCGCCGGCATGACCTATGTCAACGACAACGGCTTTACCGTATATGTCGACACTATTACGGGCGACGAGTGGATCGACTCTACCGTGATAGTCCATATACCGAAGATGGAGTATCCGCTCTTTCAGTCGCTCAGCGTAGGCGTAAACATATGGGACCCCATGACGCGAGCTTTCGGCCAGCACTACGGCCTTGCCGACGCATGGGTCGAGCTTTCGCTCCACAACCGCTACCGCCCTATCGTAGAGGTAGGTCTCGGATCGGCAAAGTATACTCCGGCCGGCATGAACTTCACATACAACTCCCCCACCAGTGTGTACTTCAGAATAGGAGCGAACTACAACTTCTTCTATAACTCCAATCCGGATTATTCGCTCTTCGCCGGATTGAAATACGGTTTTTCGCCCTTCAGTTTTTCGGTAAACGACGTGACTGTCAACTCGCCTTACTGGGATGAGACAGCAAAATTCGACATACCGTCGCAACGGGTCACAGCCGGGTGGTTCGAGCTCAATTTAGGACTCCGCGTCAAGCTGTGGGGCCCGATATCGGCAGGCTGGACATTCCGCTACAAGAGCATACTCCACGAGAGCAAAGCCAATTACGGCAAGCCATGGTATATACCGGGCTACGGCACACGCAACGCCATAGGCGGCTCTTTCTCGATAGTATATACACTTCCGCTCGACTACCTGAACAAGCCCAAGGACAAAGATGTTGTAAATATAGCCGACGACATAGACAAGCCGGCTGTCGACAACATAAAACCCGAAAAATGAAAAAGATAATAATCATCGGCGCATCGTCGGGTATGGGCATGCGCATAGCCACCGACTTCGCCCGTCTGGGTTGGCGCGTAGGCATTGCGGCTCGCCACGAGGACCGTCTGAAAGCCGTGAAGGACCTTTATCCTGACCGTATCGAGTACATGACAATCGATGTAGCGGCACCCGATGCCACCGAACGTTTCTATAAGCTAATAGAACTGATCGACGGCATGGACTATCTGCTATACTCGGCCGGCTGCGGCTGGAACAATCCGGAGCTCGACGAAACCTTCGACGAGCGCACCATCGATGTCAATGTGAAAGGGTTTACACGAATAATCAACGCGGCCTACAAGTACTATAAAGACACCGCCAATCTGCACCGTGGACATATAGCAGCGATAACATCGGTCGCCGGAGTCAAAGGCATAGGCATCTCGGCAACTTATAGCGCTACCAAACGTTACCAGTGGGCTTACCTCCAGGCTATCGACCAGCTCGCGCACCAGCAGCATGTCAATGTGTCGGTAACAGATATCCGCCCCGGCTTTGTAGACACTCCTCTGCTCTCGGGCGACAAGAACTATCCTCTTCTGATGAGCATCGATTATGTGGCGCCACGTATCGAGCGTGCAATCGTACGCCACCGCCGCGTAGCCGTGATCGACTCGCGTTGGGCCGTGATCACAGCCTTATGGCGCATGATACCCGATCCGCTCTGGCGCCGGCTCGAACTTAATTTCTGATTATCGACACCGACCCATTATATGTGACAGAGTTCAGACTTCTGCCACATATAATTGTGCGTTTTCATATTTGGTAACCTTTACGGCCTTGTGTGCGGCGACAAACGGACCTACCGACACGGCGTCGAACACTTCTCCGTCGATCTCAACTTTTCCGGCCGGGCGCAGATCTGTCACGGTCGTGCCTTCATGGCCGATATAACGCGAAGGCGACATGTCTACCCCCACAAAACCGTCGGAAACCTTGAGCTCGGTCTGCAGTTCGGCATGTCGGCGGAAAACCTCAGGGCCATGCGACGAGGTGAGATATACCACGGCACCCACAGCAAGAAGTGTGCCTATGCCCACTACGACAAGCGAACGGCACAGCGAAGAGAAGTCGAAACCGGTAACGGCATCGTTGCTCAGCATACCTCCGACAAGAGACGCCACTATAGCAATGATACCGGCAGTACCTGTAACACCGAAACCGGGTATCACAAATATCTCCAGCGCTATCAGCACCACACCAAGGAGGAAACAGAGCAGAACCCACGAGGGCATGCTTCCGCCTACAAACATGGGCAGGAAATAAAGCACCGTGGCCACACACGCCACAGCAGCGGCAAATCCAAGACCGGGTGTGTGCATCTCCATATATATACCGCCGAGAATGAGCATGACAAGGAAGGCCCTTACACCGGCATTGGCCAGGAAGCCCATGATATCGTCGACCAGGGTACTCTCGTAGTAGCAGACATCGGCACCTGCCATATTCAGATCGGCAAGCACATCATTGATGCCCGGAGCTATACCGTCGGCATATCCGCAGTCTACCGCCTGCAGGGATGTGAGCGACACCGACATCTCAGGATTGACCATCGAGGCCGCTATCTCAGGGTCGCGCCGCCACACGGTGCTGTCGCCGACAGTCTTGCGTCCGTGATGCTCGGCTGTCGAACGCATTATAGTGCTCATATACGACTGGTATTTTTCTGGCATGGGCTCGCCGGCTCCGTTGACGACAGTAGCCGAGCCCATACTTGCGGCCGGCGCCATGTACACACTGTCGCATGCCAGGGCTATAAGCGCTCCGGCAGACGCAGCATTGACATCGACATATGCCACCGTAGGCAACGGACAGCGCAGCAATGCCGTGCGTATGGAGTCGGCGGCATCCACGGCACCGCCGTAGGTGTTGAGCTTGAGCAACAGAAGGTCGGCTCCCATCTCGATGGCTTTGCTCTCGCCCTTGCGGAAGTGATGGAAGGCGCTCTGGTCGATCTCCGTCTCGACGGGTATTACATACACACGCTGCGACAAGGCAGTAAGCGAGATCAATGCGAAGAGGATAACGATGATATGTTTCATGACTGACAATTATTTCGAGCTTTCTTACCGAAGTATCCGGGCAGCAATGCCACACCGGCGATAAGGTAGATATAATAGCTGAACAGGCGCCATACAAGGGCAAGCACAGCCGCTATGCCGAGATCGCCAATAAGGTCGCCATAATAGTTTGCGAAAAGCCATTCGCTTATTCCGCTGCCACCGGGCGTGGGGCTTACCATAAGCACGACCCATACCACAAACTGACGGCCGAAGACAAGCAGACCCGACGCTGCCGGCACAAAGGCCCAGAAAAGAGCGTTGACCATGAAATAGCGCGAGAACCAGCTCAGCACAGTACCGCCGAACACCTGTGCCCACCATCGCAAGGAGCGTCCTTTGACCCACGACGATGTGGCGACCATATTGTCGGCCATTGCCTCTATGTGCTCATGCCATCGGCGCAGCCATCGCCACGACGCTATATGCTTCAGCACGCGCTGCGATGCCTCGGGACGGCCTATGATAGCGATGTAAAGTATGGCTGTCCACACACATATGCCGGCATACACGAGCCAGAACATAAGTTTGACACCACCGAGAAACAGCTCCGACCCTCCGGCTTCGAGACCGGGCATGCCAAACAGATCGTCCCACGGAAGGATGAGCAGAATAACAGGACAGAACACGACGAAAAAGAGCTCGTCGAGAAACAAGGTTGTCAGTGTCAATGCTGTGGCTCTGCCAAGCTTGATGCCTTCACGGTTGAGATAGAATATAGCCAACGCGCTGCCGCCGACCACCGAGGGCGTGATAGCCGATGTGAAGGCACACATTATATCGGTGCGCCAGGCACGTTTCCATGTCAGATCGCCGTCCGCTATGGTATGGAAGCGCCATGCGAGGCCGAAGTCACGGCCAAATACAAAGAGCAGGGCCAGGCATATGCCTATGATAGTATGGCTGTCGAATACGATAGACCTGAGTGTGGCCGAGTCGATATCGCGGCGGAAGAGCCACATGGCGACACCGACACTGAGCAATATCGGCAAGATGGTGCGCCAAAGTGTTTTCGACAGCTCTTTGCTCATGGCTTACTTTGTGAGACTGATTAAATTTCTTACAGCTGAAACAGGATCGTCGGTATCGAAAACGCCGTCGGTCACATAGAAGCCGTCGAAGCCTTTTTCGATATAGCCGGAATAATCGGCGAGAAGTGCACCGGCAGTCACGACGGCGACAAACGGCACCTCCGCCCCACCCTTCCGGGCGTCTCCGATGATCGAACAATCGACACCGGGAGCAAGCGTGAGGTAATCGATATCGGCTCTTGCAAGCGCCACGGCCGAGTCGGCCGAAGCTATTCCGGCGCCTATGATAGCCTCCGCGCCGAGATCCTCGCGAACTTTCGCAGGATTGGCACCGGGAGTGAGATACACCCCGTGGGCACCAAACTCACGCACGGCATCGATGTCGTTCTCCACAGAAAGCATCACGCCGGCATCGCGACACAACGGCACAAGTTCCTCGGCGACATCGCGCCAGGCTCCCGGCTCGGCACCGGGCATGGATATCACAAGCCAGCCACAACCGCCTTCGACGGCCATCTGACCCATCTCGCTTATAGTGTACAGCTCATTAGAAGCAAGTCGCAATTGTATCATTTCAAGGATATTTTGGATCGTATATTGATTGCAAGACAAAATTACGAAAATTTCGTTATCTTTCAAAGGCTTTCAGGGCCGAGTTCGATTACCTCGCAGTCGCGCATGTCGGCGCCATCTATTACGAGCTTGACAAGTGTACGCACTTTCTGCCAACCCTGCGTGCCGGCGGCGCCGGGATTGATGTGCAGGAGCGACAGTTCTTTGTCGTACATTACCTTGAGGATATGTGAATGTCCGTCGACCATGAGACCTATACCCTCCTCCCGAAGCATCTTCTTCATCCCCGGCGACCAACGGCCCGGATAGCCTCCGATATGAGTAAGGAGTACTTTGATTCCTTCTATGGTAAAGATCTCGAGCTCGCTGCAGCGCCGTCGCACCATACCTGTATCGGCATTTCCACACACGGCGCGCACGGTCGGCACCACTTCGCGCAGGCGCTCTATTATGTCATAGTCGCCCACATCGCCGGCATGCCACACCTCGTCACAGCCGGCGAAATAGCGTGCGTACCTGTCGTCCCACTTGCCATGTGTATCACTAAGTATACCTATTCTCTTCATGTTACAAAATTAACTAAAAAGTTGCGTCGTACAATAAATTTATATAATTTTGTACAAACACAATCACAATTCATCAAATGCCTAATACCTTAAAAAAACTGATACTTTCATCCGCTGTGGTGTTTTCACTTGCTCCGGCTGTCACAGCCATCGAAAAGCCGACAATGGGATGGAGTTCATGGAACACATTCGCGATCAACATATCCGATTCCATAATAATGCGTCAGGCCGACGCCCTTATAGAAAAAGGACTCGACAAAGCAGGATATCTCTATATAAACATCGACGACGGATTCTTCGGCGGCCGCGACAAGGCCGGCCATCTGCTCATCCACCCTACCCGTTTTCCCAACGGCCTCAAGCCTGTAGCCGACCACATACACGACCTCGGACTCAAAGCCGGCATCTACAGCGACGCCGGGCACAAGACCTGCGGCTCGATATGGAGCGGCGACACCATAGCCAAAGATGTAGGTCTCTATGGTCATGAGCTCGAGGACTGTGACCTGTATTTCAACGACTGCGACTTCGATTTCATCAAAGTAGACTATTGCGGAGCCGACGGCGGCATAGACGGCAACCTCAACTATGAGCCGCGCGACCGCTACACAGCCATCCGCAAAGCCATTGACGCCACACGACGCCCTGACGTACGCCTGAATATATGCCGCTGGGCCTTCCCCGGCACATGGGCCAAGGACATCGCTGTGTCGTGGCGCGTGACAGGCGATATCCGCGCCGAGTGGGAATCGGTACGCAGCATCATCGACGAAAGCCTCTACCTGGCTCCTTATGCCGGCGGCGGTCACTACAACGACATGGACATGCTCGAGGTCGGACGCGGCATGAGCGACGAGGAAGACCACACGCACTTTGCCATCTGGTGTATCATGTCGTCGCCACTGATGATAGGATGCGACATGAGCACTCTTAGCGACAAAAGCCTCGCGCTGCTGAAGAACGAGGAGCTGATAGCTCTAAACCAGGATCCGCTCGGTCTGCAGGCACACGTAGCCAAGACCGACGGCAACACATATGTGTTCGTCAAGGATATTATCGAGGAACTCGGCACACAGCGAGCTGTAGCATTCTACAATCCCACCGACAGCGAGGCCGAAATGAGCATCGATTTTGCCGACTTACAGCTTGGCGGCAATGTGGAGATGCGCGATGCCTCGGCAAAGAAATCGATAGGCACACACAAGGGGGCATACAAAGTAAAAGTACCGGCTCACGGCACAAGAGTGTACACCCTGAAAGCCGAGAAACGCCTGCCGCAGACCAAATTCGAGGCTGAAAACGCATATCTACATGAGTATCAGGAGCTCTACCAACCCGAATCGGTAGGCTCGGCCTATGTCCGCCGCCAACCCGGCACATCAGGCGGTGCCGTCGTGACCAACATCGGTTACCGTCCGGCCAACGACCTCGTATGGCGTCAGGTTGTAGTGCCGGCCGAGGGCGACTACGATGTGACTGTAGCTCTGATACCCGAAGGCCGATGCCAACTCCAGATATCGGCCAACGAGGACCCGTACATACGTTTCAAGTTCGAGGAGAAGAGCGACCCCACCACCGTGACCGCACGCCTGCACCTTAAAAAAGGCGTAAACTCGATTCGCCTCGCAAGCACAGAAAAAGCACCCGTAATAGACTGCATGACAATAAACCTATAACAAATGAAGAATTTAGCCGCAATAATTGTTACTATCGCATCAGCACTCACACTGAATGCGCAGGAAGCGATCAACTGGGCGAATTTCGGCCGCTACGCCGCCGAAAACGACACAATCATAGCTCATGCCACTTATCCCAAAGTCGTACTGATGGGCAACTCTATTACCGAAGGATGGCCGGTGCAGCGTCCTCAGTTCTTTACCCCCGAGACAGGCATTGTAGGCCGTGGTATCTCAGGTCAGACATCCTACCAGATGCTGGTGCGCTTCCGCAGCGATGTTGTCGACCTCAAGCCCAAAATCGTGGTCATCAACGCCGGCACCAACGATATCGCCCTCAATTCGGGTGCTTATGACGAAAACCACACTCTGGCCAATATCATCACAATGGCAGAGATAGCTAAGGCTAACGGCATTACACCGGTCCTTTCTACCGTGCTTCCGGCCGGTGGTTTCAGCTGGCGCCTGGAGGTTACAAATGCCATGGAGCAGATACAGAGCCTCAACGGCCGCATCAAGGAATATGCCGTAGAAAACGGCATATACTTCGTGGACTACTTCACACCGCTTGTCAATAGCGATCACACCGCCATGAGCCCCGGTTTTGCCAGCGACAATCCCGGTGTACATCCTAACGGCGACGGCTACGATGTGATGCAAGTAGTGCTGATGGACGTACTCAAACAACTCAAATAAAACGCAGCGAAGCAACTGCAAAGCTTTGCTCCGCAGAATTTAAGTCTAAAACATCAAAAAAATTTTGCGAAACCAAAAATAGTAGCTAACTTTGCAGTCGCTTAGCCAATCGGGGTGTAGCACAGTTGGCAGCGCGCCACGTTCGGGACGTGGAGGTCGGAAGTTCGAGTCTTCTCACCCCGACAAAATTTAAGCAAATGGGTTTAACTCGTTGAGTTAAACCCATTTTTATAAATCAATCGGGACAAAAACGGGACAAGCCGTTCTTTCCCACATGTTTTTTCCCTATAAAAAGACCGACAATACAACAAAAAAAAGTCCTCGCCAAAAGAAGACGAGGGAGCGTTCAGAGAGAACAATTTTAAAGGGCAGATCAGACAAGCTGTAACTGGCTTAATTCCTGACCAAAAGCGTGTAAAGCAGACTGAATCTTGGCTGTTGTTTTTGGCGAGGGATTGCGATAGCCGTTGGCATACTGGGAAAGCTGAGCGGCAGATATGCCTGTCAGCTTTGAAAGCCCGGCATAAGTAAGTTTGCCGGCATAATATAGAAGAAACGAAGGCACATCGTATGCGAAGGAAAAATCAGCCTCGACAAATTCCTTGCCTTCCTCCTCGAATAATTTGCGCATATCGTTGTAAGCCTGATTCCACTCAGCCATAGCCTCAGCTACCGTAGCCCCTTCTCCAACGAGACCGTATGGCAGATCTGCCTTGTCATCCATATATGATGAATATGTACCATCGCTTTCGCGGACAATGTAAACTTTTATTGTATTCATTAGTTAGATTTACGTTGCAAATGTAATGCTATTATTTTTAGTAGCAAAATATTTAACTAAATGATATCGACAAAAATGTTATGACATATACGACAATCGCCTGCAAGCTCATAGTTTGCAGGCGATTGTAATATTATTGTGTCAGTTATTTACGGGGAGTTACCTTCAGGAGTCTTACGCCGTGACGGGGTATCATCCATTCGGGCTTGCTTGTGTCGAGATCGGTCTGACGCCAAACATCACGCAGGCCGGCGGCACCGTTTATGCCGAGCGCCTTGTAATATTTGCCGAGGTTGACATTCGTGCCTTCTTCGCCAAGATTGAACAATCCGACAGCAATAGTGCCGTCGCTTAACGGACGAGCCCATACCTGTATATCGCCGTCTTCTGTTACCAGATCGGCCTGTTTGCCGAGAACGTCCTGGTTGATGGCATTTACCTCATTGTTGCACAGCAGATTGAGTGTAAAGTCGTCGAGCTGAGAGATATCGCAGCCGATAAGCATGTTGGACGCCAGAAGCGACCACAGCGAGATGTGCGAGTACTGTTCGTTAGCTGTAAGACGTGAATCGCGGAGATTATCGCTCCAGCCCACTTTGCCTACAACGAGCATATCGGGGTCGTTCCAACCGCCGGGGCCGGCATAGGGAGCGAGACCTTTCTGGCTCTTGAAACCGATTTCGAGCACAGAGGGCCATGTATCGACGATATCGCCGGTGGTTCGCCAAGAGTTGGCATCGACATCGCGGCCCCATTTCCATACATCACGCATGCCATACTGGCAAAGGCTGTAGAAGATATCACGAGGCTGCTCACGAAGATATTTCTCCATATGCAGATAGGGGCGGATATACGACGACACTGTCGCACGGTCGCGTTCTTTCACATGCTTGGTATTATAGCCGCACCAGTCATATTTAAGGTAGTCGATACCCCATTCGTTGTAGCTTTCGGCATCCTGCTGCTCATGGTCGAGAGAGCCGAGATAACCGCCACAGGTAAGGTCGCCGGGCGACGAATAGATACCGAACTTCAGACCGTTGTCGTGCAGCCAGTCGCCAAGGCCCTTCATGTCGGGGAATTTCTCATTTACCACGATCTTGCCTTCGGGTGTACGCTCGGGAGCTTCCCAGGCGTCATCGATATTGATATATGCATAGCCATAGTCGGCAAGGCCTTTGTCGATAAGAGCCTGGGCGCTCGATATCACTCTGTCCTGAGTTACCGACAGGCCCCAACAGTTCCACGAGTTCCAGCCCATCGGAGGGGTAAGAGCCATCTTATCATCGCCCACATAGAGAGTGAAGTTCTGAGTGGCTTCGCCCTTGGCGTTCTTGGCTTTGACGGTAAAAGGATACTCGCCTGCCTTTTCGATCTTGCCCGACAGAACGCCGTTTTCAGGATTGAGAAAAAGGCCGGCCGGCAGATCGGTGCTTGAGAATGTCATAGGTTTCACACCCGACACACCGAAGCGGTAGTGTACAGGCGATCCGGGACGGACACCATATACAGGAACCGTATTGAAACGCGGAGTCTCCGGTGCGGCAGGAGTGAGAATATACTTGGGCTCATAGACGGTTTTTACCGACTGACCTGTTTTCTTGTCGGTAAATGTGGCTACAAAACAGGTGTTCTCCTTATCGCCCACAGCCATTTCGGCAAATACAGGTTTGTTAGGCCGCAGGGTCAGTTTGCGGACAGACGAATCGAATACCTTTCCATCGGCGAGGTCGATAAGCTGAAGGCTCAGATTACCCTGGATGTTGACGGGCAGTTTGCACGACAGCTCCACTTTGCTGCCTGGTTTGCCGTCGACTGTCGCGCTCTTGTTTGTCAGCGACACCATATCGGCAAGGTCGGCTACACGCACCGACACGCCCTGACCGTACATGCCGCCGGGTTGGTTGCCGTTATAGCAGCGTATGGCTATCACATTGTCCTTGCCCCAGCGGATAGCCTTGCTGTTCAGAGGCAGGAAGTAGCGGCGAGGAGTGCTCCATGCTGTCGAATAGCCTTCCTTATCGCCGGGGAAGGTACCTGTCTGACCTATTTTTTCGCCGTTGAGAAAGGTCTCGTCCACATCATCGATAGAGCCGAGATCGAATACTATGTATTCGCCCTTCTTATCATTATTCCCGGGAGTGAAATGTATGCGATACCAAGCCTCGTGAGTTTCCGGGTCTACACCCTGATGATCCCAGTTGCGCGACATATCGATATTGCGCCACGACGAATCGTCGAACTCGGTCTGTTTGTATTCAGGTTTGTCACCTATCGTAAACTTTGCATCTCTTGTCTGGAGAAGAGTCTGAGCAAAGCCAAGCGTAGCTGTCAGCAGCACGGCTGTTAAGCTTAAAAGCTTTCTTTTCATGGATTAATTAAATGTTAATGTTAGGTTTTAGAAGCTCAAAGTTAATGAATTTTTAGTAATTTTGCAATCGAACGACAAAAGAAGACTATCCGATGACACGAAAATGGAATTACCCGTCGCTATCAAGCGAAGAGCAGCGCCTTGGAGCAGAGCTTGCACGGCGTTATTCCAATTGTACTCCGGTCGCCGATCTTTTGGTGCAGCGCGGCATTACCACTATCGACGCCGCCGAAAAATTCTTCCATCCCTCGCTACGCGACCTCCACGATCCATTCCTGATGCCTCAGATGGATATCGCTGTAGAGCGCCTCAACAGAGCCATGGGATCGAAAGAAAAGATCATGGTATACGGCGACTATGATGTCGACGGCACCACCGCCGTGGCTCTGGTCTACCGTTATCTGCAGAACTTCTACTCCGAGCTCGATTTCTATATCCCTACACGCTACGACGACGGCTACGGCATATCATTACAGAGTATCGACATGCTTGCCGAGCAGGGCGTGTCGCTCGTGATCATTCTCGACTGCGGCATCAAGGCCATCGACGAGATCAAATATGCCGCCGAGCGAGGAATCGATTTCATAATATGCGACCACCACATGCCCGACGACGAGTTGCCGCCGGCCGTGGCCATACTCAATCCCAAGCTCGAAGGCTCCACCTACCCCTGTCCCCACCTGTCGGGATGCGGTGTGGGCTACAAGTTCATGCAGGCATTCTCGATAAGCAACGGCATAGCCACAGCCGAGCTCGAAAGCATGCTCGATCTCGTGGCCGTGAGCATCGCCGCCGACATAGTGCCTATGATCGACGAGAACAGGGTGCTCGCCTACATGGGTCTGAAGAGACTCAACAGCAACCCCAATATGGGTCTGAGAGCCATTATCCGTACTTGCGGACTGGGCGGCAAGGAAATAACGATCAACGACGTAGTGTTCAAGATCGGTCCGCGCATCAACGCTTCCGGACGCATGCAGAGCGGACGTGAGGCTGTAGAGCTGCTTGTCGCACGCGACTCAAAGGAAGCCGCAAGGCGAAGCCTCGAAATCGACCAGTACAACAAAGACCGCAAGGAACTCGACAAACGCATTACCGAAGAGGCCAACGCCATCCTCGAAGCGCGCGGAGAGATGCACTCGCCCAAAAAGTCGATTGTAATATACAACAAGGACTGGCACAAAGGAATAATTGGCATCGTGGCGTCACGCCTTACCGAACTCTACTACAAGCCTTCGGTAGTGCTTACCCTTACCAACGGACTTGCCACCGGCTCGTCGCGCTCGGTGCAGGGTTTCGATATCTACAAAGCCGTGGAGTCGACACGCGATCTGCTCGAAAACTTCGGCGGACACACATACGCCGTCGGTCTTTCGCTGCGACAGGAGAACATACCTGAGTTCACACGCCGCTTCGAGGATTATGTATCGGCAAACATACTGCCCGAGCAGATGACGCCGCAGATCGACATTGACGCCTTCCTGTCGTTTGCCGACATCACTCCCGAGCTGGTATCTATCCTCAAGCTCTTCAACCCCTTCGGCCCCGGCAACCGCAAACCCACATTCTGCACGCGAAGAGTCAAGGACTTCGGCACGAGCAAACTCGTCGGCCGCAACCTCGAGCATATCAAGCTCGAGCTCGTCGATGACACATCCGGCAGGGTTATCAACGGCATTGCTTTCAATATGGCATCGTATTTCGAACACATACATGCCGGCGCTACATTCAATATCTGCTACACAATAGAGGAAAACAACCACCAGAACGCCTCTTCGCCCCTGCAGCTCTTAGTCAAACAAATACGACTGGGCGACGGAATATGAGCGACGACATCCCCTACGGGTACTACGACTTCAGCGTATACGAAGACGACGAGGACGGTGCCGACAGCAATGTCGACGCCACGCCGGCCGATATACTTGAAAAATACTGGCACTATACAGCTTTCCGCCCCATGCAGGCCGAGATCATCGACTCGGTCCTCGGCGGCCACGACACCATAGGCCTCCTGCCCACAGGCGGCGGCAAATCAATAACCTTCCAGGTGCCGGCACTCATGCTCCCGGGCATCACAATAGTAGTCACGCCCCTGGTGTCGCTGATGAAAGACCAGGTCGACAACCTCAAGCGGCGCGACATTCCGGCGGCTTGTATCTACATGGGCATGACCAAGCATCAGGCCGACTACGCCTACGAACGCTGCCTGCAGGGACGTGTGAAATTACTCTACGTCGCGCCCGAGCGCCTCAGCCGCGACTCATTCCTAAGTCAGCTCGCACGATGGCAGATAAGCCTTATTGTAGTCGACGAGGCACACTGCATATCACAGTGGGGCTACGATTTCAGACCGTCGTATCTGCGCATCCGCGATCTGCGCGAGCGCATACCGTCGGCTCCGGTCCTGGCCCTCACGGCTTCGGCAACACCCGAGGTAGTCGCCGACATCGCCGGGCAGCTCGACATGAAAGAGCCTCGCCGATACTCGCTGAGCTTCACTCGCGACAACATATCATTCCTCATCAGGCACACCGACCGCAAATTTGTAAAACTGCTTCAGATACTGGCCGCCGTCGATGGCTCGGGCATAATATACGTGCGGTCGCGCCGACGCACAGTCGAAATCGCCGACGCACTCGCAAAAGCAGGCATAAGTGCCGCCGCCTACCATGCCGGCCTCGACTTCGAGACCAAGACATCGCGGCAGGACAGCTGGCAGGACGGCTCGACAAGAATAATGGTGGCCACTACGGCATTCGGAATGGGCATCGACAAGCCCGACGTACGACTTGTCGTACACTACGACCTGCCATCCACTCTCGAAGAATACTATCAGGAGGCCGGACGTGCCGGACGCGACGGCAAAGCATCTGTCGCAGTGCTGCTCGCCGACGAGCGCGACAAAGCGACTCTGGCGCGACGTGTCGCCGAAGCATTCCCCTCAAAGGATAAAATACGTCTTGTCTACGACGAAATATGCCGCTTTCTCGCCCTGCCCATGGGCGAAGGATTCGGAGCGCTGTTCGAATTCAACCCTGCCACGATGTGCACTCGCTACAGCATGCAGCCGCGCACGGTAATGACAGCCATAGGCTTTCTCGACCGCGCCGGCTACTTCAGCTTCATCGAAGAGCTCGAGACACGTTCGCGCGTCATGATACGCGTACAGCGCAATGAGCTCTACGATATCGACTTCGAGCCACAGCAGGAAGAAGCCATGCACTATATGCTCCGCAACTATCCCGGCCTGTTCGCCGACTACGTATTTATCGACGAGGTAGCCATGGCTCATGCCCTCGGATGCCGCCCCGACGACATCTACAAGATACTCGTGGAGATGCGGCGCCAACACACCATCTACTACGTGCCGCGTACATCGACACCCTACATCTACTTCACGGCCAACCGCATACCGTCCGGGCAGCTGTCGATACCCCGGACAATCTACGAAGACCGCCGGTCGAAGATGGAAGAACGCACGGCCGCGATGAAAAAATTCGCTTACGACGACAGCTCATGCCGTGTGGCCACGATGCTGCGCTACTTCGGCGAAGACATCCCCGACGATTACGCCTGCGGCAAATGCGACGTATGCCGCAGCCGGCGCCCACATGCGAGCTTCGACACGGCAGCCTTCGAAGAATGGCTCTACAAGGCTATCGGCGATGCGCCCGAAGGCCGTATCGCATTATCCGACATCGATGCCGTCATGCCCCTTCGCTCGGCCGAGGCCGGCGAGCACATACGCCGCATGGTTGCCGACGGCAGGCTAAGATTCGACGGCATCTACATATCCGTATAAGCTACTTGTAGAGATCGCCCAAGGTAGAGCCCTCGTTATACTGCTGGTTATTAGGCAGAGAGGCATCGCCGACACCTTCGGCCATAAGTTTCTTCAGCTCGGGAAGATAACGCTGATAAAGCTGACGCGGCATTACGCCATGATCGTTGCATATCTTTGCCGCCATACCCACTACCTCGCCCAGTATGCCGGTGGTACGCATCACCCGGGTAGTTCCCAGCGCGATATGGGTAACACTGATATCGCGGCCTGCCATAAACAGATTGTCGACATTGCGCGAATAAAGACAGCGGAACGGCACAGGATAAGGATGTATTACCTTGTGAATGGCTATCGACTTGAACTCGGCGTCGGGGAAGTGCACCGAGTTGATCGAGTCGGGGTAATGAAGATCTATCGACCATGTCGTGGCGCCGGTGGCATCCTCATGGGCCACATGCTTGATCAAATCGTCTTCTTTGAGCACATAGTCGCCAAGCAGTCGGCGCGACTCACGCTTGCCCGAGATGTAAGCCACCCAATCGAGTTTGCGGCAGGCGAAATCATCGCGTTTGCCGTAGCGGTTCTTAAGATATGACCAGTTGGAGTAGACCACCATAAGTCCGTAGTCGCGTATGCGCTCGAAATTCTCTATCTGGTTTACGTTCATACCTGTCTCCCAGGTCCATTCGCCCATGACCACAGGTTCCGCCGACTCTTCGTTAAAATTCAGGCCATATTCAAATTCAGGGAATCTTACCGGCTTGTCGCTCTTTACCGAGTACCACTGCACCGAGGCCCCGAGAGTCAGACTGTCGGCCACTTCTGGCGCCGACGGTTCGCCATATTCACTGCGTGCCTCGCGGCCCATGCGCCAGTCGGCTCCGGCAAGAGCACCTACACTGCCGTCGCCCGTACAGTCAGCGAAGAGAGGCGCCGACAGACTTATACGGTCGCCGCTATTGATATGCTGTGCCGTTACCGACTTTATCCTGCCGTCGGCTGTCTCGGCGGCAATGACTCTGTACGACGGATAAAGAGTGATATTCTTCTCGGCATCGACAAAATCCTGTTTCTTATGATCCTCGTAGTAATCAGCAGGCTGCGCATTGCCCTGACGCAAGGGGCCGAACTCTTTCTGAAGGTCGCCCAGGCGTTTGTAAGGCCCGGCTTCGATACGGCCGCCGAGATGCACGCGAATCTCTGAACTGTTGTTGCCGCCAAGCACAGGACGGTCATTCACAAGAGCCACCTTCTGGCCAAGACGAGCCGCCGACACTGCCGCGCTGATACCGGCAACACCGCCGCCGACAACCACCAGATCATATCTCTCCTCGATATTCCGTACCGGATGAGGATCGACATCCTCTCTGAAACGAGCCAGAGCGTCGGCCTCCTCAGGCGGCACATCGCCCTCGTCGGTAAAATATACCGCATCGCAACGGCCGTCGAAGCCGCTGAGATCACGAAGCACCACCTTAGCCTGCTTTTTCGACTCGGGTATGTTTACCTCGCCGGCATACTGCCACATCCAGCGATCGCCCTCACAGCCCAGTTCGCCTCCAACATTTTTACCGTTGACAAGCAGACGGAAACGGCCCGGACCTTTCTTGTCGCTCCACGGCGAAGTCCAGTTGAACGTCCGCACATACACCTTATATCTGCCCTTGTGCGCAAAATCCACTGCCGTAGACGCATCATCTACCGGCCGGCCCAAGCCATGGGCAAGCAGATAAGGCGAGCCCATCTTCTCCATAAACTGCTGGTCAGTGACCCAGCCGCCCTTATCGGTAAAACTTTCAGTCTCGATCAGAATCCTGTCGGCGCTCGCCGACGCTGCACCACCGAGAATAATAATAAATAATATTAGTCGTAACGCTTTCATAATACACTCAGCGAAGATACACATTTTTAATTACAATGTTATTGTATCTTAAAAAAAAACATTAACTTTATGCCCCGTATATGATACCGACAAGGACCGAAACAGAAACAGAACTTATGAAAGCCCTGGCAGGAAACTCTGTCGATGCTTTCACTCTGATTTACAACATGTATATCAGGCAGCTCAGATCCTATGTCTATAACATGGTATCAGACTGGGAAGAGGTAGAGGATATCTTACAGGAAACATTCGCCAATCTATGGCGCTACCACGACAGGATAGACCCTGGTAAATCTCTGGCGACACTGCTTTTTACAATAGCACGACGCCAGGCACTTAATTCTCTCCGCAACAGACGGATGTACGACTTTTCTATTGATTCATATTGCCCTCTGACCGAGAACTTCATGAACAAAGCTAACTCAAGCGCAAGAAATGGGAATGGGGGGGGTAAATACTTGGTTAACAACAGATTATATTTTGCACATCCTGGAATACCGGGAATTTGAGGCTGCGACCGAACGAGCCATAAGGCGTCTGCCATTGAAGCAAAAAGAAATAGTCGAACTGCTCATACTCGACAAAGATATCAATCAGATTGCCGACACCCTCAATCTGAGCGTGAAAACTATACGCAACCTGCTCTCTGCGGCAAGAAAACAATTACGCTCTATCCTGACTCAACGTACCTGAGAAGATATTGAATAAAGTAAATGATTCCCCGGTTACCATAATTGGAAACCGGGGGATCTTTACCAATTTATAACCATTTAGTAACCGGGATTCTGCTTCATATTCTTGTTGATAAGCACCTCATTTGTCGGTATAGGCCAGAGATACTGACGGTCGTCCCAATTACGCTTGCTCATAAGATCGACGCATCCGGTAGCCGCCATATGCTCGAATGTAGGAATACCGTTTTCATCGATTTCAGGATTGCAGGGCCAGAACCAGTTATCGTCGTCGACATTCTTTTTCTGTTTGGCCACATCGCGCGGATGAGCATACTCATTAGTATACACCTGATCTGCGATACGCCAGCGCATGATGTCGGAGAAGCGGCGGTTCTCATTGGCAAATTCCATACGACGCTCCACCCTCAGCTGAGTACGCATCTTGGCCTGAGGCAATATTGTAAACTCAGGATAATTGTCGGTGTCCGATTTGTCTACACCATAAGCGCGTGCGCGCACTTCATTCATGGCGTCGATCACGCTTTGATCTATCTCGTTGAGTTCTATCTTTGCCTCAGCATACATCAGCAGGACATCGGCATAACGCATGTCTATCAGATCGTTTTCGGTCTTATAACCATTCTGTGTCCAGCTCTCATCCACACCTTTCTTCCACCCCAGACTGTTGAACGACGCATACTCGGCCACGCCGTGAGAGTCGGTATTCGAAACCATGCTGCCTGTATTATAATTCATGACCTGTGTGGTGTAAGGATTGGGGTCGAACACGACACCGAGGAACACAGAGCCGAAAGGTATAATAGTCTCACTCAGGCGAGGGTCGCGGTTCTTAAAAGGATCATGACAGTCGAAAAGCGGAGATTCGTCTACCGGCAGACCATCGGTACAGGTAAATGAGGCCAGCAGAGCCCACGACGGACATTTGGCCATCCAGCCACCGCGAGTACGAGGCAAAACGTTCTGTGCAAGATACGATCCGACATACTGATCAAGCTCGATCGAACGGGGTATGGCAAATATACGTTCAGGCGACTTGCGTGTGCTCGCATGGAAGAACTCGCCGAAATCGGGGTGTAAGGAATAAACACCCAGATCCATGCAATCCTTGGCTGCCTTTGCGGCAACGCTGAAATCTCCTAAATAGAGTGATGCACGGGCTTTATATGCCATTGCGGCACCCTTGGTGGCACGCACTTCTCCCGACGTAGTGGTAGGCAGTAGCTCTATGGCATCGTCGAAATCCTGATATATCTGTTTTATCACATCTGCTTTAGGAGTCCTGCCTTTAGTAAGTCCCTCTTCTATATTGATGTTGGTAAGGATGAGAGGCACATCGCCGAATCGCGACACCAGCTTGAAATATGCAACTGCGCGTGCAAATTTCGTTTCGCCGATATACTGGTTTATCTTAGCCGGATTGGCTCCGTTCTCTATAGCACGGTCTACACTTTCGAGCACTGTATTGGTACGAGCAATAAGCTTATACTGGTTGTTCCACAGCGTCGACACAATGCCGCTCTGGCCATTGAGCACACCACGCTCTATCTCCGACGGTTCCTGACGGCGCATGCCGTCGTCACTCCAATCGTGGTTATCATCTCCGTCCTGACCCCAGAAGTCGATCTTGTAGAAGTTGTTGACCGACATCCTTATTTCGTTTTCGTTGGAATACCAGCTCTCCGAAGAGCCCTGAGACAGTGGAGTGAGGTCGAGATCGTGACAGGAGGCAAACGATACTCCCATCGCTGCCAATATCATAAACTTTAGTAATTTCATGGATAGTCTGTAGTTAGAATTTAACATTGGCGCCAATCAGGAATGATTTTGTAATCGGGTAGCTGCCGGCTCCCTGTTCGGGATCCCAGCCCTTGGGATGATTGCCAAATGTAAGGAAATCTGTACCGGTTACATATACCCGGAGAGTCTGAATACCGGCTACACGGGTTATACGGTTGGGCAGCGTATAGCCGAGTGTAAGGTTCTTGAGTCGCAGGTAATGGCCGTTATAGAGCCAGTAGTCCGAAGTCGTCGTATTGTTGCCGAGATTCGATGATGTAAGACGGGGGAAGAACACTCCGTTATTCTGCTCGGCTGTGTTGTTGGCACTCCAGTAGTTGCCCTCAAGCAGTGTCGGGAAGTTGAGCCAGTTCTCGCTGTAGCCTACCCACTGGTTGTAATGATACATGCGGTTCCATTTACCCACGCCCTGGAATGCGAAATTCAGGTCGAAATCTTTCCACTGCACGCTACCGCCAAATCCATAAGAGAAACGGGGAAGCGATCCGCCAAGAAGTACTCGGTCATATTCAGGCGAGATAACACCGTCGGGCACTCCGTCCGGACCTGAGATATCCTTGTACTTGATATCGCCGGGACGCGTGTTTTTGTTGAGCAGCGCCGAATTATCGATCTCTTCCTGAGTCTGGAACAGTCCGTCGCTCAGATAACCGTACCATTCGTTAAATTCCGAGCCCTCCATTTTTACCTGACTGCCGAGGAACTGAGTACCGTTGAGATCGCCCATCTTAGATTTGAAATCCGATACGTTGGCAGAAACCGAATAGCTGACTTCGCCTATCTTGTCCATCCAGCCTAATTCAAGATCCCAGCCGTTGGTATGCATGCGGCCGGCGTTGACCTGAGGATTTGCATAACCGATAAATTTCGGTATCTCAAGGGCAAGGAGCATATCCTTGGTATTCTTGCGATAATACTCGAAGCTCGCGCGCAGACGGCTGTTGAGGAAATAGGCATCAAAGCCGACATTCCACGACTCGGTCGTTTCCCATGTGATATCAGGCACTGCATATGTTTCCTGTCCGGCTACCTGATATGAAATAGGCTGTCCGTTCTTGTCCAGGAAGATAGCATTGCGATAGACGATAGTGGCCTGATAAGGATACCAGCTGCCGAGACGCTCGTTGCCAAGGCGGCCCCACGAACCACGAAGCTTTAAATAATTGAACCAGCTCATATTGGCCTTTTCCCAGAATTTCTCCTGCGAGAGAATCCAGCCTACCGACACAGAGGGGAAGTTGGCCCAGCGGTTGCTCTTGGAAAAGCGGCTTGAACCGTCGCGGCGGAAATTGAACTGCACCAGATAGCGATGGTCGAAGTTGTAGTTGGCACGGCCAAAGACAGAGTGATAGGCACCATTTGTCTTGCTACCGTAGTTGGAGCGGAATTCCTTGGAACCAAGGTCGAGATAAGGATAGTCGTGAAGCTCGTAAGCATCGCGGCCGGCTCCCATGACCTCCCAGTCGCCATACCAGTCCTCATAGCCTACCATGGCAGAGACATCATGCTTGCCGAAAGTATTGTTGTAGTTGGCAAAGAACTGCGTGGTAATTTCGTAATCGTTGTTGCGCACCTCGCGAAGCGTGGTCTGGGCAAAACCGCCCTGATAGCCGGCGACGACACCGGGTGCCGATTCGACTGAATAAGGTACCTGACGGACAAAATTCTTTGTTTGCGTAGTATTCCACTGCGGAGCTACGACACCCGATATCACAAGGCCTTCGAAGGGACGGATATCGATACCGAGACGTCCCTGCACGCGCTGATAGATTGTTTCGGAAGAGCCGCCATCTTCAAGTTTGGCTATAGGGTTCTCTCCGCTCTTTACATCACACCAGCTGCCGTCGGCCCACTTGACGCCATATATAGGCGGCATGGCGAGATAGTGCATGTCGAGAGGATTGATCTGGGCATTCTTGATATGACTGCGCTGGAAGAAGAAATCGAGATGCGACGAGATATATTTATTGATATCATAGTCGGTGTTGCTACGCACGTTCATACGCTTGAAGTCTTTGTTCTTGTAGAAACCGTCGTGATCGTCGAAACGCAACGATGAAGTGTTACGTATTTTCTCTCCGCCGCCCGATATGGTAAGTGTGTGCACCATTCGGGTAGAGGTGTCGTCTATCATAAGCGAACGCCAATCGGTGTTGGGATATTTGATAGGATCATTAGCGTTGTTCTCCCAATATTTGTCGATATGTTCCTGACCGTAGACCTGGTTCCAGCCGGCTGCCGGGTTATCGTTGTAGCGCAGCTCGTTGGCCATCTCCATAAAACGTGTGGCATCCACAAATGTGTTCTTATAGGTCTGCTTGCTCCAGCCGTATTCAAAATTATAGCTGAGATTGATGGTGCCGCTTTTGGCTCGTTTGGTAGTAACAAGGATAACACCCGATGCTGCACGCGAACCATAGATCGCAGCCGAAGCTGCATCCTTGAGCACAGAGATCGACTCTACATCGTCGGGGTTGACTGTATTTATATTTCCCGGAACACCATCGATAAGCACCAAGGGGCTCGAATCATTGATTGTGGTAATACCGCGCACCTTGATATCGCCGCCGGCATCCGGGTTGCCGCTCGAACGCGTCACTGTCACGCCCGACATCGTACCCTGCAGCGCTTCCGACAATGTGGTCGCGCGGCGCGATGCCACCTGCTCGGCACTCGCGGTTGCGATAGAGCCTGTAAGATCGCCCTTTCGCTGTGTGCTATAGCCGACCACAACAACCTCGTCGAGATTAAAATTGCTCGGTTCGAGGCTGATTGTCATCGCCTTGCCCGGAACAGCTTCTACTATCTGCATCTTGCAGCCTACATACGAAATTTCAAGTCGGGCCCCCTTTGGAACCTTGATGGAGAACTTACCGTCGACGTCGGTAGTAGTGCCGAGCTGCTCGCCGGCTACCTTTACAGACGCACCGATAATCGGCTCTCCATTGAGATCTGTAACTGTGCCTTCGATCACGCTTGCTGTCTGCGTATCGGCTACGGATGCTTCGGCCGGTCCGGCTGTTGAGCCTGCATGTGAATGCAACGGAGCCGCCACCGCCATTACGCTCATTAGGAACGCACAGCTGATTAGTCGTTTGTACATGTTTTTTTAAGTTTCAGGTTATTAGATTTACTGGTATATTAAATTAGTTGTTACCTTTGCGTTCGCGTCGCTCCTGAATCGAATCCATCTGGCCTGGAAATCATCAGGAAAATTGAAACTGTATTTCTCGCCGGCTTTCAGCGACACGCTCTTGTATTTCATCCAGTCGCCGTTGCCGCTCGGATCTGCCTCTATTGTAATTTCTACCGGCGAATCCGATTCCATTTCAAGCTCGCGTTTGTCATAGAAACCTATCAGATAAGGATCTGACACGTCGCCGGCACTTACCATGGCATCGATCCAGGGACCACCCTCGCCGACGGGTTTACCAAACGCCCATATGTCGTCGATGTCTCCTGCCCACAGAGCGGCCTTACCATCGGCCGAACGTATGATATGCGGATTATCGGCTTTAATATCATCGATACCGGTAATCAGGAATAGACCACGATAAGTGGCATAGTCGTTGAGAGCTATATCGCTCGAGGCCACCGGCCGTATTTTAGCAAAGCCATCGGCATTTTCGGCCGGCAATTCAAAGAACGTGCCCATGCAGGAAAACATATCGCGCTCTGTAGCTATCTCTCGGCACACACGACTTTCGCCCTTGTCGGTCATCTGTGCCATTTCGCGGCAGGTTATAGGCAGACGCCAGCGGCGACCGCGGTCATCAACGATAAGTACCGATCCACGTTCTATCGTAAACGGCTGTTTGAGAATCGCCATACGGTCTTTGATATAATATTCTGTGGGGACATCGCTCTTGGCTACAAGATTCATGTCGCCGTCGAGTTCATAATAGCCGACATCCTTTGTCTTGCCGTTCTTATCCATTCTGTTCACAAGGATACCGAGAGCCCGGCGATTATCGGACAATGGCCACATAAGACCTCCCGTGCGTTCATTCGACGAGCTACGTGCAAGGCCGGCCATAAGAGCGTCATCGCCTTGCTCGTAATTGTTTGTGCCGGTATAAGAGAAACCGGCTGTGGCCTTGGTGTCGCTGTCGCTTACCACTCTTATCCACTCGCCTTTTTGGTTTGACGGGACTGAATAGGCTACACTCTCCCCTGCTCCGATGCGAAACGACTTGATCGTTCGCCATGATCCCTTGCCGTTTATATCGGCCTGCAGTGTAAATTTTACCTCTTTGTCGCCGTCATTTTTCAGCCACGCCATGCGCTTGTTCCATCCGGCAAAAAGGAAAGGCTCGGAAGGAACACCCTTCCTGACATATTCATTAGCCCACACCTGCCCCTCGGCTGTAGTAGCGCCGAGTCTGTCAGGACGATCGGACGATGTAAACCAGAGATTGCTGTTCGACTGGCCGGGGCCGGCTATGCCTCCTTTGAATTTACGGGTATTCAAGAACTCGCTTTTGGCAGTCACATCGCAGCCGAATACAATTCCGTCATTGTAGCCTGCGAAATCGCCTATCACTTTGAGATAGGCTCCTCGCGGACGTATTCCCTTCGTGTTGGAAGCATTGAAAGAAGATGGGAAACGCCAGAACATGCCATGCATGGTCATAAGATAGTCGGGATTTGAATCACTGCCTACATTGCGTATTCGGGGCCATTCCGTGTTCCAGCCATGAGCGCCATCGTAGGAGTGACTCGCTTTGGGCAGGCGGTAAAAACTCCAGCCCGTCCCGGAATCACGACACGCCAGTATGACAGACTTGGCATCCCAGCCCAATGCCCAGATTGGATCAGACATAGGGTTCTTATTGCCTTCAATGCCACCGGGCCCTGTTACCTCTGTAAACTGACAACGGCGCACGATTGTCCAGTCCTTGCTCTTGCCGTCCCACTCGGCAAGTACTCCGGCTTCGATAAACGGATTGGTCAGCGCTTCCTGACAGCCCTCGCCATTGTTTGAATACACCATTACACCCTGACCGGAGTAGAAACCTTTGCCATGTACACCGGGCAAGAGGTCGTTCCCGGGGCCATAACCTTTATGCCCTTTCTGCGATATATGGTTACCGTCAGGAAAAATCTCCTTGACGGCAAGTGTGTTGACATCGACATCATAGAATCCCTCTTCCATCGTGGCATACATAATCTTGCCTTCCGGATCTGTCAGATGTCGGGCATTGCCGGTGTGGCGGCCCGGCATTGTTTTATAATCTATTACTCTTACCTTTCCATTACCGTCAATGGCATACGGGCCGATAAAAAGCTGATTGCTCTCACGATGTATCATTCTGTTGGCCGGGGTGCCTCCGATACTCTCGCTGTGCACGATCACACTTTTGTCTGGCTTGATCTCATACAATTTGTCACTTGACCCGTCGGGACAATGCGGAGCATATGTTACCACCCACAGACTGCCGGCCCATGGCACAACGGCTCCTGTGCCGCATTCTCCTTCATTATTATAATAAGCGATATGGGGATAGATGCCTGAATATTCCGGATATTCCGCTCTCACGCCCATAGACGACAGGCAAATGACTGCGACCGTAATAAATCGCGAGATGTTAAAATGATTCATTTAAGATATTAGATTTAGATAAGGTAATGTGATATATAGTTATACACACCAACTTCTAAAATATCCCGAAAAAAATAAGCGCTTATTATTCCCTTGACCCTTATTAGCTTGCGACTATTTATGCCGGCAAGCGCACGGTGGGGGCAAGTATGCGGACAGACATAAAAATAAAGGCGGATTGTGCTCACGCATGATCCGTCTTCGAAGGGGAATAAATGAATGTTATTTGTTGGGTGCCAGGTGGGATTCGAACCCACGACCTTCGGAACCACAATCCGACGCTCTAACCAACTGAACTACTGGCACCATCTGTTTTGCGGTGCAAAGTTACGACTTTTTATCGGTCTGTGCAAATATTTTTTTGAAAAATTTTCACACCAATCCGCGCCGGCCATAGCTTTGCGCCGCATTACCAATTACTTAGACTAATTTGAAGGGGCGACGATACTCGTAGTGGTACAGGCGGTGTGCACGCGCTTCGGGATCGTTGATAAACGAACGGGTGGCCGGATCCCACTTAACCGGGCGTTTGAGCTCGGTGGCGATGTTGGCAAGGCAGCACAGGGTGTTTGTACTATTGCCCACCTCTACGGGAGCGACGGGATTCTCGCGTGAGCGTACGCAGTCGATAAAGTTCTGCATATGCGGCGAGCTGACCTCGTACGAGCCTTTTTCCTGACGGCTCTTGTCTTCAGCCTTGGCAAGCAGTTCGGGATCGAAGCACTCGATATAGCCGCGTGATACTTTGAGCCAGCCTTTAGTACCGATAAACTGTATACCCTGGCCGCCTTCCTCGCGGTAAGGCTGCTCGGTCATCACGATACCGTTCTGATACTTCATGGTCAGGTATTCGGCGCCGTCATAGCCTTTGGGTATATACTCGCAGGGAGCGGAACCGTCCATGCCTATTGCAGCCTGGGCGATATCAAACATGTGTGCGCCCCAGTCGGCGGTATAGCCGTTGCCGGTCTCGCAGTACCAGCGCCATGCACCCCAGAGCTGCTCGTTCTTTTCGGGCTCGAGCTCGATGGGAGGACAAAGGTCGGGATGATAGTGGATCTTCGGGTCGTTGAGCGGACCGAGCCACATATTGAAGTTGAGGGTAGCCGGTACGGGCTGTTCGGGGAGGTTGAACGGTGTTGGAGGATCGCCCACCTTGGCGTAGATTTTCTCAATATGTCCGAGAGCGCCTTCGCGTACGAGTGCGATAGCTTTCTGGAACTCGCCGCTTGAGCGCTGCTGGCTGCCTACCTGGAGCACGCGGTTGTTGTTGCGCACGGCCTTTACCATCTCCTCGCCCTCGCGGATTGTGAATGCGAGAGGCTTCTGGATATATACGTCCTTGCCGGCCTGGCAGGCATGTATCGCTGTCAGGGCATGCCAGTGGTCAGGAGTAGCGATCGATACTGCGTCGATGTCCTTGCGGTCGAGCAGATCTTCATAAAATTCATACAGATCGCAGCGCTGGGGCTGTGCGGAGTTCTTCTGCCATCCTTCGACACGGCGTTTGAAGCGTGCAAGCTTCAGTTGGTCCACATCACATCCGGCGACAACCTGCACACCGGGGCACTGTGTAAAACTCGAGAAGTCATATAGACCCTGCTGGCCAAGACCTATGAAGCCCATTACCACCCTGTCGCTCGGTGCGATGCGCTGGCCGTTGATCTTCCAGCTCGGCAGTATTGTAAGCCCCACAAGACCCAAAGCCGACAGCCCGAGAAACTCTCGGCGAGTCATGCCTTTTTTCTTTTCTTCACTCATTGTATTATCTTTAGGTTTCGTTAAGGTTTTCGACTGTTTTCTATCTGAGAGCAAATATAAACATTTTCCCTGACAATCATATCACATTCCATAAAAAATCTTCACAATCGCAAGCAAACATGCCATATCTGCCAACAAAATATATAGCGGAAGCGCCCCGGTCGGCATGACCGGGGCGCTTGCTATAGAAAATTTGTCAAAGTCTTATTGTCAACCGATAAAGAATGCGTTCATCGGGCTCACTGCGGTAAGGTCGAGCAGGCTGCTGTAGAAGAAACTTACAATACCGAGCACGAGGATGCCGCCGACAGTAATCCAGAGGCCGAGGCGTTCGCTGCAGGCCGAGCGGAAGGTGGGCACCACACATTCGTCATCGCTTATAAACATAGCCTTTACTACCAGGAGGTAATAGTAGAGCGACACGATAGTGTTGATCAACGCAATGAGCACAAGCACATAGATCGCTACTGTGCCATGGTTGATAGCGCCGGTAAAGATAAAGAACTTCGAGAAGAATCCGGCAAAAGGAGGGATACCGGCCAGAGAGAACATGGCAAGCATCATCGCTACCGACAGACGGGGATTGGTCTTGTAGAGACCGCGGTAATCGTCCATCGACACCTTGCCTGTCGCATTCTCTATAGCGCCTATCACGCCGAAGGCTGCGAGGTTGGAGAAGATATAGACAAGCACATAGTACATCAGCGCCGCCATACCCATGGCATTGTAGGCGATAACACCGAGCATGATATAACCGGCCTGCGAGATCGACGAGAAGGCAAGGAAGCGCTTCATGTTGCGCTGGCGGATAGCGAAGAGGTTACCGATTGTGATAGTGAGGATGATCAGGGCGTAGAGCATCCACTCCCATATCTGCGAGTAGAGTGCGCCGAAGACCTGGCTCATCACTACAAGGAACGCGAATGCCGTGGCGCCTTTCGATATTACCGAAAGATAGCTTGTGACCGATGTGGGCGCGCCCTGATATACATCGGCGGTCCAGAGGTGGAAGGGTACGAGCGACAGCTTGAAACCGATACCGGCGATCACAAAGGCTATTGCCATTACAAGCATGGTGTTGCACTCGGCGGTAAGAGCGAAGTAGATGTCGTTGAAGTACATCGAGCCGGTAAGGCCATAGACAAACGACAGACCCATCATGAAGATAGCCGACGAGAACACTGCGGTAAGAATGTACTTCACGGCAGCCTCGTGGCTCTCATAACGGTTTTTGTCGAGAGCGACCATTGCGGCAAGAGGAAGAGAAGCGCACTCAAGACCGATGACGAAAAGGAGGAAGTGACGGCACGAAATCATCAGATACATACCGAAGAGAGTCACAAGCAGAAGCTCGTAGAACTCGCCGCGGCGCATCGTCATGGCCTCGCTGTTGGTCCATTTGATCGACTGGATAAGCACTATCACTACGCCTACATTCAGGATATTCTTGATCGCGGCCATTACCGGCGATGTGGCGTACATGCCGGCGAAAGCCGATATATCGCCCGAAGGTGCCAGGCAGTAGCTGCAGAATCCGCCAAGGGTAATGAGCAGCATAAGCACTGTTGTGAATACGGGCAGGCCTTTCTGAGCCCCTCGTGGCATGAAGGTGTCGTAGAGGAACACCAGCAGGAAAACGACCAGCAGGCCGATTTCTTGCTTCATAGCTAAAAACTGTGAGTAATCCATTGCAATTTATACTGAGGGGTTTACATGCCTAGCACGCGGAAGATCTCGGGCGTGAAGGTGGTATTGATCAGATTATTGAAGAAGTTGGGGAAGCAACCGATGGCTGCGACACAGAGGATCAGTGTCACTGTCGAGAGGCGTTCCCACCATGTGGCGTCGGTAAGTGTGCGGTGATGGTCGTCGTAGACCGGACCGAAGAGCAGCTTGCCGACAACTCGCAGGATATACACCGCGGTAATAACGATCGAGCAGCAGGCGATGATGGTAAAGACAAGCTTGAGCGAACCTGCTCCGGCGAGATACTCTGCCATACCGGCCTTGAACGAACCTACGAAGATCGTCATCTCAGCCACGAAGCCGCTGAGGCCGGGGAGACCGAGCGATGCCATACCGGCAATCACATAACATACCGACAGGTAAGGCATGATCTGCATCATACCGCCCATCTGGGTAATCTCACGTGTGTGTGTACGGCCATAGATCATACCGATCAGGGCGAAGAAGAGAGCTGTCATAAGACCGTGCGAGAGCATCTGCATGATAGCGCCCGTCATGGCTGTGGAGTTGAGCATCAGGATAGCGAAGAGCACAAGACCGCAGTGCGAAACCGACGAATATGCGTTGATGTATTTGAGGTCGGTCTTGACGCAGGCGCAGAAGGCACCGTAGACAACCGAGATACCGGTCAGGATAAGGAAGATGAACGACAGCTCCTTGGCGGCGAAAGGCATCAGGTAGATGGCCACGCGGAAGCAGCCGTAACCGCCGAGCTTCATAAGAACGCCGGCATGAAGCATCGACACCGCTGTGGGGGCCGAGGCATGGCCGTCGGGGCTCCAGGTGTGGAAGGGGAACATAGCGCCCAGTACACCGAAACCGACAAAGGTCATCGGGAAGAGGAACTGCTGCCAGCCATGGGGGATAGCGTCATACGCTGCGATCTCGAGGATGTTCCAGGTCAGCTGGCTGCCTTCGGGTGCCGAATGGTAGTAGATGCCGATAAGGCCGAGCATCAGGAATGCCGAGCCGCCCATAAGCATCAGCGTCAGCTTCATGGCCGAATAGTTCTTGCGGCCCGAACCCCATACACCGATGAGAAGATACATAGGGATAAGAGCGACCTCATAGAACATGAACATTGTGAACAGGTCCACCGAGATAAAGAAGCCGAACACACCTGTCGACAGAAGGATAAGCCAGAGGAAGAACTCCTTGGGCTGCTGGATAGTCCATGAGGCGAAAGAGCCGGCAAAGACTATAAACGACGACAGGATGAGCATAGCTATCGAGATACCGTCGACACCGACGGCGAGATTGATATGCAGGGGAGCGAACCACGACCACGAGCCCGTGAAGAGCATGGGGTCGTTGTTACCGGTAGCGCGTATGGCCAGGTATTCTACCAGCACATATACCGACAGTGCAAGCAGGGCGGTAGAACCGGCTACGGCAACGGCGCGTATCTGCTTGATATTGCGGCACAGGCCCAGGCCGGCAAGCATGATTACCGGTATTACCACAAAATAGATTAATATATTGGAAAACATCTTTTTACTGATTTTTATGTGTTTGCACAGTCATGTTAGATTAAGCAGAGTACTGTGACACCGCCCAACAGAAGGACTCCGACAAGATAGTACCATACATACATCTGGATCTGGCCCGACTGCAGAGGCTTGATTGCCTCGGAAGCCTTGTTGGTCATGGTGGCGAAAGCGTCCATCGTGCCGTCGATGATATGACGGTCGAACCATGCAAGCGGACGGCAGACGCATCCGAAGATGATGCGGTGGGTAATAAACATGTAGAGCTCGTCGAAATAGAAGCGGTGGTAGCACCAGGTCCAGAGTGCCGGAAGCGCGTTCTTGAACTTGGCAGGAAGATTGTTTTCCTTGCGGTACATCACTGTGGCGAGACCGATAGCGAGGAGGGCTACGATAAGGCTTATCGCGGCGACGCTCCAGTCAAGAGCCTTGAGGTTGGTAAAGAAATCGACTTCGCCGAACATCGGATGACCGTTCCATGTTACCAGATTGCCGAAAGGCACGAAACCGGCAACGCAGCTCACTGCGGCAAGGATAACCAGCGGTGTGGTCATTGTCCAGGCCTGGTCGTGGGGCTCGTGGTGGCCTTCGGGTGTCTTGTGCTCTTTCCACCAGAAGATGAGGTAGTAGAGACGGAACATGTAGAAGGCGGTAAGACCGGCTACTGCCGACATCCATACATACCACAGAGTCGACTGGCCGAAGCAGGCTGTCAGGATCTCGTCCTTGGAGAAGAATCCGGCAAAAGGTATGATACCGGCTATGGCGAGACAGCCGATAAGGAATGCGATATGGGTTATCGGCATATGCTTGCGGAGGCCGTGCATCTCTGTGTAGTTGTTCGACCCGATTGCGTGGATGATAGCACCGGCGCAGAGGAAGAGCAGAGCCTTGAACATAGCGTGTGTAAAGAGGTGGAACATCGAGGCCATATAGCCCAGACCGTGGTGGAACTCGGGGCGTGCGACGCCGAGCGATACCATCATGAAGGCGATCTGCGATATTGTCGAGAAGGCGAGCACACGCTTGATATCAAGCTGTGTGCAGGCTACCATGGCGGCATAGAGAGCTGTCACGGCACCGACTACCACGATGATATTGAGAGCCGCTTCTTCCATAAGGTAAAGAGGGAAGAGACGGGCCACGAGGTATACACCGGCAACAACCATGGTAGCGGCGTGGATAAGAGCCGATACCGGGGTGGGACCTTCCATAGCGTCGGGAAGCCAGATGTGGAGAGGCATCATTGCCGACTTGCCCATGCCGCCCATGAAGATCAGCACGAGAGCCCATGTGAGCACCGATGCGCCCATAAATGTGGGAGCAGCGCTATTGGCGAAGATACCCTTGATATACTCGGCCGTACCGAGGTTGACCTGGCTGACACCGGCCATACCCTCTACGGGTATCGAGGTAAGCTCGGTAAAATTGAATGTACCGGTATACCACGACAGGGTAAGGATACCGATCAGGAAGCCGAGGTCGGCGAAACGGGTAACGATAAAGGCCTTCTTCGATGCCGACACCGCGCTCGGTTTTGTATAGTAGAAACCGATCAGCAGGTAGGACGAAGCACCCACGAGCTCCCAGAAGATATACATCTGGAAGATGTTGGGAGCGACTACCAAGCCGAGCATCGAGAAGCTGAAGAGCGACAGGAATGCGTAGAAACGCTGGAAGCCGTGCTCGAACACGCCGTGGTGGTCGCGCATATAGCCCATGCTGTAGAGATGCACCATAAACGAGATGGTGGTAATGACTACAAGCATCATGGCCGATATAGGATCAAGCAGGAAGCCCAGTTTGATTACAAGTGTGTCGGTAAACTGCAGCCAGGTCTGGTCGAAGACAAGATACTGCAGGCGTTCGCCGGCTCCGTTGACAAAGATATCTGCACCGGAGAAGAAATATTGGAATGCCGTATAGTAGGCCAGCACCAGGACGGTGCCCATGCCGAGTGTGCCCAGGATACCGGCCAGCTTATGTGTCATCTTCATGCCCGTAAGGCCGAGGAAGATAAACATAAACAGCGGTATGGCCAGAATTAGGATAGGAATCGTAACGTCCATAATGCTTTAGAATTTCATTTCGTTAAGTGAGCGCACGTCGATATTCTTGGCGGCTCTGAAAATGTTGATGATGATAGCGATTGCAAGCGCTGTCTCCGCTGCCGCGATAGCTATGGCGAAAAGGGTAAAGAACATACCCTCCATCTGCTCGGGATAGAGGTAGCGGTTGAATACCACGAAGTTGATATCGACGGCATTGAGCATAAGCTCCAGCGAGATGAGCATGGCGATCATGTTCTTTCGTGTGATAAAGCCATAAACGCCGCAGCAGAACATCACCAGAGCAGGTACGATGTAGTATATTGCTGTTATTTCCATAGTATCAACGTTTGCGGGCAACGACAACGCCGCCGATTATACATGCGAGCAAGAGTACGCTGACAGCCTCGAAAGGCAGCAGATAGCCGCCGTGGCCTGAGCCCAGAAGGGCCTCGCCGACACTCTGCATGTCGGGGGTCTCCATGACCGGCTTGGTCGCCAGTGCGACACTGACGCGGCTCACAAGAGCATAGCCGGCGATAAGGAGCGTGACTACGGCTGCGAAAGCACCGAGAAAACGCGACTTTGAGGTCAGACGTTCGGTGTTGTCGCCCGGTTTGCTCGTAAGAAGGATGGCAAAGACAAACAGCACCACGATACCGCCTGCATACACTGCGATCTGCACGGCGCCGAGGAACTCATAGTCGAGCATGAAGTAGACCACGGCTGCGGCAAATAGTGTGAACAGCAGATAAGTGGCGGCACGCAATATCTTGCGCGTTGTGACGGCCATCACTGAGAAGACTATCATCGACAGTGCGACGATAAAATACAAGATTATACTTCCTACTGATTCCATATCGGTTTATTTATTTTCCTCTGTTGCGGAAGCCCCGGGGGCTGCCTTTGGTGCGGCTGCCGCTTTGGCGGCGGCTGCCTTGGCCTTGGCCTCGGCGATCTTGGCCTGGCGCTCGGCCTCGATCTTGGCAAGCTGTTCGGGTGTGGGTTCCGGTTCCTCTTTTTCGGGGAGGTAGTTGAGCTGTTTTACAAGCTTGGAACGGGTAAAGACGGCCTGCTCGAAATCATTGTCGAACTCTATCGCGCCTGTCGGGCAATTGGTCACACAGAGCTGGCAGAAAGTGCAGCTGCCAAGATCGTAGAGATACTTGACCAGCTTTTTCTTCTTGGTGCCCTGCATGGTGGTTACCATCTTGGTCTCGATAGCGATAGTGCCGTTGGGGCAGCTGCGCTCGCAGTTCTGGCATGCGATGCACTTGTGGTTGCCCTCGGCATCATAGATAAATTTTAGCTGTGCGCGGAATCGCTCCGGCCACTGATGCTCGGTGCGGTTCTCAGGATAGCACTCGGTGATCTTGGGAGTCACAAACTCCTTGCCGGTCACTTTCATGCCCTTCAGCAGACTCAGGATACCCGAGCCTAAGGTTGAGAAATATTCAGATACACTACCCATTGGGATGAGGTCTTGTTTGGTTTACTGTTTATATTATAAATCTTTCGATTCTATCACTGTCAATCGCGTCTCTGCCCGCCGACAATATCGAGAAGCTCGGTCGTAATGCTGTCCTGGCGCTTCTTGTTGTATTCGAGCTGTAACTGCTCGAGCAACTTGTGTGCATTGTCGTTGGCGCTCTGCATAGCCATCACACGGGCGGCCTGTTCGCTGGCCCTGTTCTGTGCGAACGCTTCCTGCATCTGCGACAGCAGGAACATAGGCAGAACAGTGCGGAATATCGTCGGGGCGTCCGGCTCGAA
>JAGAUV010000071.1 GCA_017620635.1 Muribaculaceae bacterium
TAACAAAATTTAATGTTCCGCCGGCCCTTCCGGCCGTCCCGGGGTCTCTTCCCCGAAAGCGAGTGCAAAGTTACACCCTTTTTCCCGACCCTCCAAATTTTTTACCAACAAAATGTGTTCTAAAACATAGATTTAACATTCGTTCACAATTGGCAAAACTACGTCAGAACCGCAACCGGCTGAGTTTCCTGCAGTTGACGCTACAGAGAGCTTCCTATAGAAAAACTGTCAGATCCGCGCGATAAAGAACAAAATGCTGTAGAGCAATATCGACATTGCAGTAATGCCGAGAAACGGATTCAGTGCCCTACCCTTGCAAGCGGTCATCCTTATAGCTATAAATACAGCTGCGACAAGATAAACCGAGGGAACAATAATCCATGGCCATGCCATCGACAACCATATGGGCAGCATAAGAAGAAGGGCAATAAGGACGTTGACTACATACAAATACGGCATAGCCTTGCGACCTATTGTATTGGCAAGTGTATGCTTACCGACGGCTGCGTCGTCGTCGGCATCGCGATAGTTGTTAACAATCAACACATTAGCAATCATAAGGCCAATAGCAGCGGAAGCAGCCAATACCGGCCACGACCATGAAAGGGCCTGAACATAGTATGTGAAGTTGACGGGAATGATACCGAAAAAGAAGAAAACAGCCACCTCTCCCATACAATGAGTGGACAGCGGCCACGGTCCGGCGCTGTATGCCAATGCAAAAATGCCTATAAACAAACCGACAACAATCAGCCACAGCCCACCCCAATAAGTGAGCGAAAGACCGACAAGAGCAGCGAGGGCCAGTACCGCAAAAGTCGCATACTTCATCGCCCGAGGAGAAATATCGCCTTCTGTAACACCGCGACGCGGTCCTTCACGGCCAACTTTGTCACGTCCGGCCTTGTAGTCGTAGTACTCGTTGGCAAAGTTCGACACTATCTGACACAGGACAGCAAAGACAAGACACAATACAGCCGGAAGAAGTTTGAATGTGCCATCGGAGATGTTAAAGGCGACAGCCGTGATAACACCGGCTACCGATACAGGCAATGTACGCAAACGCACTGCCTCGACCCATGATTTAAAAAGACTACTCATAACAGTGTGCAAAGATAAAAAAAATTGCGCATGAGCGCAATTTTCGAATATCCGGCACAGCTATGTGAGCGCAAGGGATCATGCAATGTGCATAAGGTCGCGGTAAATGTCGAGGGCGCCGCCGATCTGCTCGGCAGTGGCATTGATATTGATGCGAGGCACGCCGACATTCTCGAGAAGTGTAAAGTTGATATTGTCGGGCGAGGAATTCTTTTTGTCCTGGCGCATATCCGCAACCAAGGCAGGATAATCGTCGCAAGTAATCTCGTAAGCGCCATAGTTTTCGAGAACATATGCGGCGAAACGCTGCAACTCGTCGGACGGGAATCCGAGAATAATATGCGAAAGGACGAGCTCGACCACGAGGCCCCATGCAACAGCATATCCGTGAGGTATCGGAGATTTGCGGCGATATGAATAAGCCTCGAAGGCATGACCTATTGTATGGCCCAGGTTAAGCGCCTTGCGTATGCCCGATTCGGTAATATCCTTTTCGACTATGCGAGATTTAACGAGCACACTTTCTTCGATAAGCGGCAGGAGCCGTGTGGCGTCGAACATCGGGTATACCGGGCTCGAGGCAAGCAGCTTACCGAGCGTATCGGGATTTTCGAGCAATCCGTGTTTGAGCATCTCGGCGTAGCCCGACATAATTTCCTGTTGTGGGAGCGTGTTAAAATAAATGGTTGAAATAACAGCGGCCACCGGTTCGGAGAACACACCGATCTGATTCTTAAGACCATTGAAATTGATACCGGTCTTTCCACCGACCGAAGCATCGACAGCAGCAAGAAGCGTCGTGGGGATATTGATGCAACGCATTCCGCGCTTGAATGTAGCAGCCGCGAAACCGCCCATATCGCTGACCACCCCACCGCCAAGATTGATTATCAGCGTATTGCGAGTAGCCTCCATATCCATGAGCTTCTTCCACAGATCGGATAGAGTATCTATATTCTTATTTACGTCGCCAGACTTTACTGTAATTACAGTAGCGGCAGCGGCAGCTTTCGATTCGTTGACCAGCAGAGGCAAGACGAGCTGAGCCGTGTTTGTATCAGCCACTATCGCAACTCTCGGATTACCAAGCTCTGCGACAAGACCATCGACAACCTCTCCCACGAGGTTTGTAAATATAAGCTTTTCTTTCATTTCCAAAAAGTATTATGAGTTAAACAGCAATTGAAGTGATGCCTAAGGTTATACCCCTCTATCCAATAATAACAATCGAGAAATGATTTCGGCACACTCAGTCATAGAATTTAACTCAATATCGGCTCCGGCGTCCAAAAGAGCCCCGGCCGGCAGAGGCCCTGTACGCACACCTATAGTGAAGGCACCCGACCGAGACGAAGACTCTACCCCCAGAGGAGCATTGTCGATACCGACAGCCCTCCACGGCTCAGCGCCGACTTTTTCCATTCCTATAATATAGGGTTCAGGATCGGGCTTGCCATGAGTGACATCATAGGCCGTAACCCTATGCTGCGGCAAAAAAGCGGCCGGGAACTCACGGTCGAGCCTGTCGAGATTTGATTTCTGCCCTGACCCTGTAACAAGGACACACACTGCACCGGCTGCGAGCACGGTCTCCGTCGCCTGCTTTGCTCCGGGAATGACCGGCGGCTCTCCCAAAGCCTTGAACAACTCACATTTACGGGCATACATCTCTTTTGCCTCGCTATCGGAAGCCGGGCGGCCAAACTGACGGCGATAAAGCATATCAATAGTCGAAGCGCCCGTCCGGCCCTCGGTAATATAAAATTCGTCGGGATCGGAATCGATGCCGTATTGATCGCACACAGCTTTCCAAGCCTTACAATGCCCCGGCATGGAGTCGAAAAGTATGCCGTCCATATCGAACATGAATACTACAGGCCGCTCAAGTGCGCGGCCTGTACGCCGGCAATAATTGTCGAGAGCCTTATTTAGCTTTGTTGTCATCCTCTACTATTATTGAGTTTGGATCGGGCGGCAGTATACCCTCCTGCTGAAGCATGATGGAATCGTTGTGGCTCAAGCCGGTGTCGATACTGTCGAGCATGACATCGGCAGCCTTTGCATCGACCTGCAGACGGGAGAAACGGGAGTTCTGAACACCTCTCTTGAAAATGTTCTCGATCTGATTGACAAGATTGACCCGTACTGTATCTACAATATTGACACTCTCCACCGACTTGCCTTCTTTAAATTTCGCGCCGCCGAAACGGACCTTATATTTGTCGGGGTTACCCTTAATGTTAATGCCGAACTTAAACGGCAAGGGCGACTTGAGGACAGATATATGATAATTAAAATTAAACGCAAGGTCGTTGCTCCCGACTACGCCAAGACGATAGCGGTCGATATCAAAAGAGAAGGGGAAGGTCTCCATCACATTGTCGCGAATGAGGAACTCCACCGACATGTGCTTTATCTTGTTGTCGGCCTTGTCGCGGAAACGAAGCCATTTGCCAAGAGTGCGGTATGTGTCGGCATTGATAAACGCCAGGGAGTCGCCGCTGAGCTTTATGGCAGCATCAAGCGAAGGAAGTACCATATTCATCGAGCTGTCGACATCGACAGTCGCAGCGATATCGGCGCTTACAATACCGCTGAAGTCGCGTATCATAGGCATGATAGAGTCTATCGCCGGCACAAGTTTGAGGAAACGCTCGATCTTGAAACGGTCGAGCTGAAGGCCGAAACCGAACTGCATGTCATCGGCCTTCGGAGCCGAATAAAGAGCCGACAGAGAGACATTGCCGGCATCGGAGGTCGCCGCCAGCTCATGCAGGTTTATGCCGCCGCCATACGCCAATATCTGTCCGTTAAGGTCCTTGAGCAAAAGGTCGGAGTATATGACATTGCCGGCGTGGAGCGTAACTGTTCCATCGATGTTTGTGGGTATCAGCAATGGTCCGACACTGTCGGGGTGTTCGCTCACGAGGGCATCGAGCTGCTCTTCGAGGACATCGTCATCGGCTGATATGTCGACCTGTTCCGCAAGGCCGTTGCGAGAACGTTCGGCATATGCCGAACCGGAGAAAGCCCCCGCAGATATCTGGTTGATATCCACCGTGTCGCTTTCAATATCGAAGTTGAGTTTAAGTTCGTTCCCTGAGCGTTTGGAAACCAGAGCCTTGCGGATATTGGAGATAAGGCCGTTGATCCTGAGGTCGCTGTTGCCCATCAGGCACCGCACATTATTAAGTTCGACCGAATCGCTCGAGAAGTCGAGGTCGAGTTCGTTGATTCTGTTGCGCAGCGGAAAGAACGGAGAGAAGAAGCGAGCAGAAGTCGTGGTAAGCCGACCCTCGACATGCCAGTTCATCATAAATTTGCGCATGCCTTTTGAGAGCCCCCAGTCGAGGATCTCATAATCGTCGGCATTAAGTTCGCCATGTACGCGCGGACGTGATTTAATTCCGGCCTTATGGCGGCGTTTTTCTATCGCAAGCCTGTAGACAGAATCGGGCGATAGGTCGGGATGTATACGGCTCAAGCTGTCGGTCATGTGGCGTATCTCCTTGTATCGCTTAACCATAGAGGGGCGCCGGAACATTGATGCATCAAGATGAGCATTGGCTAACATGAAGCGCGACGAAACGCTTCCGGCCGACATGCGTCCGATCTCGAGTCCGGCCGTTATAAGAGGCTGATGCTTGTTGCCGTGATATCGACTGATCCCTACATGACCGCCAAGCGAACGGAAACGCACACCGGCGCTGTCGGTTATCGACTTTATATCAAGCAATCCGATGCTCAGAGCTCCGCCCAAAGGCACAACAAGAGTGGTGTCCGCACCACGATGACGGTTCTCAACGCCTGCGCCAAGGATAAAGTCGGAGGCTGTGATACTGATACCGTCGATCAGAATAGAGGCGGTGTCGGCAGCTATACTTGCAGCAAGTGTCGGAGACGAGACGCCGGTGCTGTCGCGGAAACGCCTCTGCGAACCGAACTTAATTTTAAGATTGTCGACATCGGCCATTATCGCAGTGTCGTTCGACAGGTAGTATAGATCGCGACCGGTCAGCAGGCCATTGACATCGAGACCATGAAAATGGTTACCCGAAAGCATCGACATGCGTCCGCGTGCGGTAAGCGCCATGTTCAGCCGTCCACTGATAAAACCTTGTGCCATGTCGGCAAGCAGCGGAGGCAGATTCTTCAGCTGCATGCTGCCGTTTATACCGGCATCGAAAACGGGATCGCTTACCAGATTGCTGACCGAACCGTTTATCGTGAGCGTAGTAGCCGGCCCGGCCACTACCAAATGATTTACCGTAAGGAGGGCGCTGTCGAGATTGTTGTGCCTTACATCAAGGTCGATGTCGAATGCGAGTTTACGAAAACGGGCTTTACCGTAGCGCATGGCGCAGTCGGACATACTGATGTTCAGCGACACATTAGGAATAGTGTCGGTATCAAGCGAGAAAGGTGTGGTCAGCGAAGCAGTCATGGCTACCGCACCGTCGGTCGAGAACATCGCCGGAGTGAGATGATACGCACGGCGCAGGCTGTCGGGCAGCACCGCAATCATATCCTCGATTTTTACGGGATCGACAGCAAGCCTGGCGTCAAGCACAGTCAGGGTGGTGTCGTAGTCGAATACGGCATCCAATCTGGCGGTAACAAACGCGCCTTCGACCGTAAACTGCTCAAGAGCCAGAAGTCCGGGATTATCCGGGTCCCATTTCAGCCTGCCGTCAAGGCCGAATCTGATTCTTTCCGCCTGCAAGAGTTCGGAATATGGGCCTGACAGATGTCCGCCAAGGTCAAGAGTATACAGGGGCACGCCGGAGCCATCGAGAACTACATTGTCGAGCAGGACGACCGATGCTCCGGTGGAATCGACGGCATTGAAATATCTGATCTCACGCGGTTCCACGAAAGCAAAACGCGATATCGACAAAGGAGGTAAGCCTGCCGACTCCGAGCTCTCGCTACTGTTGTCGTACTTATATATATCAAAATTGCCACGGCCATCGGCATCGAGAACAATATTAAGCCCCGGCCGCAGAAACTCGACATTCCTCAAGGCAATCTCGCCGCGACTGATAAGAGCGCCAAGGTCGATGGCTCCGTCGAAACGGTCGAGAGAGAGAACAGTATCGCAATACTGAGGCAGACGCTCTCTTTCAGCCCTGCTGAGGCCGTCGAAAGCATGCGACACCAGAGTAAGGCTGTCGACACTGACATTCAGCACCGGGAAAACAGGCTTGAATGACAGCTCGATTTTAGAAACCGACACATCCGCGTCGAGAAACTTTTCGGCCACCCGTACCACAACAGGAGTAAGCCTGTCGGGAGTGAGCAAACGGACAGTGCATATCAGCGCAGCCGACACCATGAGTATCAGAGCGAATACTGTCCAGAAAAATATCATCAGAATTTTAACAGCGAGGCTCTTCATATCATAGTGGAATCAGGAATTACAGTAATGTGTAGGCATGCCTGCCGGCGTTCGTGCTTGACATAGCACCGGCCCTGATCGCGCAGGTCATTTACCACTTCGGCAAGCAGGTTCTTAAGGTCTTCGAATGTGCGGCGCACACCGTTTGAGTTGTCACAGATAAATTTGCCGTAACTTATGTCGAAAGTCGTGGCATACTGATGCGCGCTTTCAGGACTTGCATTCCGGTTTACCCTGCGCAAGCGCTCTACAGTCTGAGGAGTCCGGAAAGCGCTTGTCACTTTCAGCCTGTAGTCTCCTCCGCCCCTTGCATCGAGCGAGTCGCTGAAACGACGCCCGATATCAAAGAGCAGGCACGCCGCGTCGCGAGTCAGATATGGAAAAGAATGCTTGAGAGAGTCGATCAGCATGTATTCGTTAGAATAAATCCTGACGATACCTTTGCTGCGGCGCCACAGCGACACAATATCTTCGACTGAATCGATACCACCGGCACGCGCAGCCTGAAGATGAAAACTGTTGACATCGCTGAAAACACGGCCGAGAGTACCACCGATGCCATTTATACGCAATCGGACGCAACCCTTGTCGGGAGCGGAATCTCCGGCGATATCATAAGGATTGACATCATCGGGGGCGAGAATGGCGGCAAGCTCGGGCGATACGGTTTCTTCTCCGCTGCAAGCAAAGAGTGTCAGACTTATTAAAAATAAGATATACAATAGTTTATACATCCGATAATCTTATAATTCCTTTCTATCCTAATATTCTACAAAATTATAGAAAAGGGATGATATACGCAAATGCACGAGTACGGCGAAAAGACGAATACAAACCACACCCACAGCATAATGCCGCAGGCATGGCCTGTAAAAGCTATTTCCCGTCCGAGTCCTTGACCGGCTTCAAGCGTTTGTACCGCTTCAGAGCATCATTAATGATCCACTGGAGCTGACCGTTGACCGACCGGAACTCGTCGGCTGCCCAACGCTCGACCATATCCATCGTCGCCGCATCGACCCGCAGGAGGAAACCTTTGTCGTTGTTTGTCTTCTTGGGTGGCATTACTGATACAAAGAACCTGTATTCAATACGGGCTGTGCCGGTTCGTCGGCACACAATACGACGAGCATATTGCTTACCATAGCGGCCTTGCGTTCCTCGTCGAGCTCAACTACATTCTCTTCCGACAGCTGGTTAAGAGCCATCTTGACCATCGACACGGCGCCCTCAACAATCTTCTCACGAGCCGCGATGATAGCGGTAGCCTGCTGACGGCGTAGCATGACAGCTGCAATCTCAGGGGCATAGGCAAGATAATTGAGGCGCGCTTCCACCACATGTATGCCGGCCATCTCGAGACGCTCGTTGATCTTCTGCTCGAGCCGTTCATTGATCTCGTCTCCGCCGCCACGCAGGGTAAGTTCATTGGTAGTGTTGTCGGTGTCATCGTAGGCATAATGCCCTGTAACCTCGCGAAGAGCGGCATCAGCCTGAATACGGACGAATGCATTGAGCGAACGGTCGAAATTCTTGACCTCTACAATCTCGCCATTCTGCTGCTGCACGGCGGTATCGCTCTGAGTGTTTACATCGAAAACGACACGATAGGGATCTTTGACCTTCCATACGAGCACCATGCCTATCATCACAGGGTTGCCCTCCTTATCATTTACCTTGATAGGCTCTACATCCATATTGCGGATACGAAGAGATATTTTCTTTCGGCTCATAAACGGATTGACCCAATAAAAACCTGTGCCGGAGAAGGTACCTCTATAATTACCGAAGAATATCATCACACGCACCTGATTGGGCTGCTGGGTAAAGAAGCCCGACAGCATGAGAATCATAGCCAGCACCAGGCCAACGATCACGGGCACGCACAGCTCGGGAGTTTCGTAAAAGAACACACCCACAAGCACTGCGGCAGCAATAAGTACCGCATAAATCGACAACATGACAAATCCGCTGACGAAGAATCCGTTGAAGGGATGTTCATAAAGTTTTTCCTTTTCCATCTTGATATCATTTTAATATTATTTCGATGTCGCAAATATATATATTAAAATTGAGCTCTGCAAATTTTCATGTTGGTAATATAGGACTATCGCGTTTTTTACATCTGTTTTTTCTATTCCGACAGCATATGATATATCATTTTTAATTACCTTTGCAGCATACTAACCGACAACCTTTCATTATATTACAATATTCATGAAAAAGATAGACTATCGACACCTTATCCTATCCGGCGCGGCATTGATTCTGACAGCATCGCCGGCAATGGCACGGCAGTTGTCTGAAGATGAAGCCCGGACTGTCGCCATGTCATTCATCGACAAGAACAGCCCTAAATTCAAGAAAGTAAGCGGCAAAAACCATGAGCTCAAAGTCGCTTACATAGCAGAGCGAAAAGCAGAAAACGCTTTTTATGTATTCAATCACGGCGACAACGCCGGTTTTATGATAGTATCGGCCGATGACCGTCTTCCCCAGATACTCGGCTATTCCTCGGAAGGCAATTTCGACTATGCACAAATGCCCGAAAACCTCAAGTGGTGGCTCGGTCAGTACGAAGAGGAAATATTCAGTTTCTACTCACAGCCCGAAGCAATCACTCCTCGGGCTACAGCTGCGCAAAACGAGGCAGACAGCAAGAGCGCTATTCCGGCTTTAATAAGCACCCAATGGGATCAAGGGGCGCCATACAACAATGACTGTCCGACAGATAAAGGCAGACGCTGCGTGACAGGATGCGCAGCGACAGCTCTGGCCCAGATAATTAACTATCACAAATACCCCACGACAAACGGCACAGGCACGTATTCGTACTCCTGGAACGGCGAGACTCTAAGCTATGACTACGCGACAGCCAATTTCGACTGGGCCAACATGCTCAACACATACAATTCCTCTTCGCCCACAGTGTCTAAAAACGCTGTCGCCAATCTTATGCTGGCTTGCGGCGTTGGCCTGCATATGAATTACTCTTCAGGCGAGAGCGGAGCTTCAGATATCGCAGTGCCCCGTTTTCTTGTCGAAAACATGGGCTATGACGGAAGTGTGACAATAGTACAACGCACACACTACTCGCTAAAAGAATGGCAGGACCTCATCTATAAAGAACTCAGCCAAAGCCGCCCGGTATTCTACACCGGCCAGGCAAACAGCGGCGGCCATGCTTTTGTATGCGATGGATACTCAGGCAATGGATACTTCCATATCAACTGGGGCTGGAGCGGAATGTCTGACGGCGACTACCTTCTCAGTGCTCTTAATCCCGGCGATCAAGGCATAGGCAGTTATGAAGGCGGCTACAATTCCGGCCAATCCGCCGTGATCAACATAATGGAGAATCAAGGCTCGGCAAGATCTGCCATTCTTTTTATGAGCGATGGATTCACTTGCAACAACAACCGCTTCAAAGCCGCGATAAGCAGCTTCTCGACATATACTGTCAATGCTACATTAGGCCTGGAGATCGTAAGTGAAAGCAATGCCGATAAAGTGACATACGCCATTGGCCGTGAAATAAGTGTTCCGGGAGCAAACCTTGACGCAGGACAGTATTCTACAGTATCCTTAGAATATGTCGCAAATCCGACAGGACTAAGTGCCGGGAAATACCGTTGCTATCCGGCCTATAAGACATCCGACACGCACTGGGAACGTCTGCGTGCTCCTTATGGCGAACAACAATATATAGAGCTTACAATAGGCGACGACGGCTCCATAAGCTTTACCAATCCCGGCAGCGAGATACCTTACGACCTCACAGTGACATCATTCTCTGTGTCGGGAAAGATTTACAGAGATTCACAAGCTACATGCATGATAAGCGTCAGAAACAATGCCGAAGCCGACTACAACAAGACCATCCGTATGGAAGTCTCGCGCGGAGAAGCAATTGTAATGAATCAAAGCTTTAATATCTCCGTCGCCGCTAAACAAAGCTTCAATGGAGGATTCTACACAACATTCGACCTTGAACCAGGAAACTATGATGTGAACTTCTTCGACGCCGCCAACAAGAGCATAAACGCGAAGCCTTTTATAATTACGGTAGAGGAAGGTAATGCACCCGTCGAACCGACCGGCCTTATTGTAAAAGGCATCAGCCCTGACATTTATTATTACGGCTATTCCTCGACCTTAACCATTACAATGTTCAACAACAGCCAGACAGAGGCTCAGGTCGGCACATTCACATTAAAGACTTCTGACGGACAGGGAAAAACCATAAGCACATTTAGGGTAGATGGGCAGACATTAAGCGCCGGACATACCCTCAATTATGGCATCGGGGGATTCCATATACCGGCTGACGCAGGCAAATATTTCTTAGAAGTGCTTGCCGACGGTAAATCGATGGGAGAACCTATCGCCATATATAATGCCGGAGAAGCAAACGGCATATGGTACACACTTACCGAAGATGCCGCTCACGCCCGACTTGTCCAGGCTCCGGTTCAAACAACTGTAGCCAACAACATTTTCGATGTTCCCTCGAAAGTAACGCTTGCCGGCAACGAATATGAAGTGACGACATTCGAGACAAATGCCTTCAACAACTACAGCGGCATTTCGACGGTATTCGTCCGCCCCGAGACTGCGCCATCAGGAATTGGTGCGGCAGTGGCTGTATTGCCGGCCGAAACTGCATACTATGTGGAGAACTACGATAATTACGTTGATCAGCTCGGCGAAAACATCTATGCGATACTGAAAAGCATTGAGCTGTCGGAACCGACTTCGAATGCCTTGGATCTGAATGTCAATGACGAATTTCAGTTCGATGTGATCTACACTCCTTCAGAGCATGTAAATCATGAAGTAACGATCAGTTCTACTCCTGTTGACATGTTCGAATTTAACCCCGGCACTTTCGCCAACGGGCGCAAGACCATAAACGGCAAATTCCTCAAGACCGGAACAGGATCTATTACCGTAACATCGGCTCAGCCCGGCAGCGTAATCAGCGACTCCTTCGAAATTAACGGTACACAAACCGGAATCGAACAGATTGCCGAGGACAGCAAGCTGAATGTTACCCGACATGGCAATACATTAATTGTAAGCGGTATCGCCCGAGGCTATCAGGTAAACGTGTTCAATGCGGCCGGACAGACTGTGGCAAGCCGAGTTTCCGACGGACAGACAATCTACATCGACATGCCCGGCGCCGGTCTATACATAGTCTCGGCAGGCAACAAGAGCCTTAAAGTAGCTTTCTGAACCTACTGACATTCCGCTCCGACAACAGGGCGCAATAAGCCCTTATCCAATACAGTTGCACTCCATAAACCAAACCTATGGAGTGCAACTTTTTTATGTACTGCAAAGAACCTGAGATAAAAAACACTCCGGGAGCCATATAGACTTCCGGAGCGTCGACAGATGGATATATACTATTATTTGTAGCTGAAGGGAACTGTAGCTCTTATGTCGGCCGAAGAAGAACCGATGAGAGCCTTGAACTTGCCGGGCTCGGCAACCCATTCATGCGCTTTGTCATCGAAGAATTTGAGATCGTCGGCTGATACCTTAAACGAAACTTCTTTTGTCTCGCCGGGAGCGATAGATACTTTCCTGAAAGCCTTAAGTTCCTTCAAAGGTCTCGGGAGCGACGATTTTTCATCGGAAATATAAAGCTGTACGGTCTCCTTGCCTTCTGTCGTACCGATATTTGTGACAGGGACAGTGACAGTAATCGATCCGTCGGAGGCAAATTCTTTAGCCGAAGCGGTCGCTTTGCCATATTTGAAATCGGTATAGCTCAGGCCATGGCCGAAAGCGAACATGGCCGGAATCTTCTTTGTGTCATGCCAGCGATAACCGACAAGAATATCGTCGTCGTATCTTTGTTCGGGCTTGTTACCCATGTGTCCGGCAAAGGGATTCTTCTCATCGGCAGGCTGCGGATCGCGCTCGATGCCGGGATAAGACAATTCGCCGCTGGCATGAGCACTGTTGTCCTCGAGGCGGTAGGGGAAGGAGAAGGGAAGCTTGCCGCTCGGATTAATCTTGCCTGTTATGACATCGGCCATGCTCGGACCGATCATAGTGCCGAGATACCAGCTCTGTATAATAGCCGGAACTTTCTTGATCCAAGGCATAGCGTATGCGTTGCCCGAGATATTCGCTACTATTATGTTGGGATTGATGTCGGCAAGAGCCTCGATGAGACTATCCTGCCCGAAAGGCAGATTATAGCCGGCACGGTCGGAAGACTCGCAATCCTGGAATCCGTTTTTGTTGAGGCCTCCGATATAAATTATGATATCAGATTCCTTTGCCTTCGACACGGCATCGGCAAAGAGCGAGTCGCTCACATTTGCCGGTATAGGTATCTGGAAACCATAGATCGAAGGGCCGGACTCATAGCCCTGTGCATATGTGACATTAGCCTCGCCAAACGCCGCACGCAGAGCCTCGAGGGGCGACTTCATGTCCTTGACCTTAAGTTCTGACGAGCCACCGCCTTTATTCAGCATCTTGACAGCGTTCTCGCCCACCACAAGTATGCGCTTGCCGGCGTCGGCACGCAGAGGCAGCAGTCCGTCGTTTTTGAGCAGTACGATAGACTCGTCGCCTATGGCCTTTGCCGCAGCGTAGTGTTCCGGTGTGGCAAGAGAGCCAAAAGGCTTGTCGGTATTCATGGCTGTGCGGAAAATGAGACGCAGGATGTTGCGGGCCTTTGCGTCGAGCACTTCCATGGGCACCTCGCCGCTTGCAACGAGCTCACGGAACGGGCGTCCGAGATAATATTCATCATACGACGAACCGGCATCGGCGGTAAGACCGTTGGTAAACGAGCCCATTTCGACATCGAGTCCGTTCAGCGCGGCTTCACGTGTGTCGTGAGCGCCGCCCCAGTCGGTAACAACCACACCGTCGAAGCCCCATTCGCCCCTGAGGATATCGTTGAGCAGACGTGAGTTGTGGCAGCAGTGCTGGCCATTGTATTTGTTGTATGCGCCCATTATAGTCCATGCCTTGCCGTCGACGACAGCACGCTTGAAGGCCGGGAGATAGATTTCATACAACGCACGGTCGGATACTTCGACGTCGATATTTCCGCGCCATTTCTCCTGATTGTTGAGCGCGAAATGCTTTACAGAAGCGGCGACACCGTTCTTCTGCAGTTCCTGAATATACGGCACAACCATTTCGCCGGCAAGGTATGGATCCTCGCCCATGTATTCGAAGTTTCTGCCGTTGAGAGGAGTGCGGTAGATATTGACGCCGGGGCCGAGCAGCACGTCTTTCTCCCTATAACGGGCTTCCTCGCCGACATTCTTGCCATACAGAGCCGACAGCTCGGGATTCCATGTAGCGGCCAAGGCGGTAAGCGCCGGGAAGGCTGTGACAGAATCGTTGGTCCAGTTTGCATAGCCCCAGTCGTTCCAGTTGATTTCGGCACGAACACCATGAGGTCCGTCGCTCCACCACAGTTCGGGGATGCCGAGACGGGGTACGCCGGCCGACGAGAACTTACTCTGTGCATGGCACAGGGCTACTTTTTCTTTTAGCGTAAGTCGTGACAGAGCGTCTTCCACTCGCTCTTCGATTGGTTTTGTCCTGTCGAGATACGCAGGAACTTCTGCATAAGCAGCGGAAACACTTACCAGGACTGCCGCGCCTACAGTTATCAGTTTATTCATATCAGTATAAGACGTTTATAATTATCGGCATTAATAACAGTAAAGGTCAGAAGCCTCTTACGGGCATACGGTGTATGACCTCGAGCAGCTCTTTGTCGTGATTATTGACTACTTTGCATTCGTTGTCGAATACCATCGTTGCACCGTTCTCGGCTGTGAATGCAGGCCATTCAGGCAAGTCTTCGGTGTTCGGATTGCCGGTACGGGCAAAGTTAGCCCAGGCCTTGCTCATAATGTCGCCGAGACGACGCGCGTCATCTCCGCCGCCTGTCATGGAAGCATGACGATCGGTATTGGCGAATACAAAGGGGATCTCCATGCAATGAGTGCTACGCAGACGGCCGTCCATTACCGGCGATTCCCATGAGAACAGATACATATACACCGGTGCTGCATCTTGTCCGGCCTTTAGTCCGGCCTGAACCACTGCCGAAGGACGGAATGTAAAATCAGTATCGATAAGGTCGATGGCAGCATAGTCGGGATATGCTTTTTCGAAGGCTTTGAGGAAGTCGTCGGTATTGTCGCCATATCGCTGTCTGAGGTTTTCGACTATCTGCTCTTTCGAGAGATTTTTGAGCGCAGGCACATATGTGCTTGCCGTAAACTCATGAAGTGTGGTACCTATCATCATAGGTATGTCGCGACTCTGCTGCGGAGCTTCATTGCCATAGGGATGCTCGGGCAACACATCTCCGTCGACTGTCGGCGCCCAGCCAAAAATAAAGGCACCACCCTCGGCTCCGACCTCTGCCTTTACCTTGGCAATGGCCTTTTCGCCGGCAGCAAGAAGCTGCTCGTAGGGAATTGTGTCGATCGCTCCGATATTATTCTTGTCGAGACCGAGTATGGCAGCTGTCTCGCGGCCGATACGGCGTGAGTTATCAGAGGTCATCATGCGCAGCATCGATCCGCTCTGTACTATCGCTTTATGGAAAAGGCCCTCTGCCGCAGGCATGCCGGTAAGAGTGCCTACCTTGCCGCCGCCACCCGACTGACCGAATATGGTAACGTTGCCGGGATCTCCGCCAAAATTAACGATATTATCACGCACCCATTCGAGCGCTGAAACTATGTCGAGCATACCTGCATTGCCTGATTTGGCATATTTATCGCCGAAATCCGACAGGTCAAGGAATCCAAGAGCATTGAGACGATGATTAAGCGTAACCACTACCACGTCTTCGTTCTTAGAGAGATTTGCGCCGTCGTAACCGGGCAGTTCCTGGCCGCTACCGGCAGCGAAACCGCCACCGTGAAGCCATACCATGACGGGACGTGTCTTGCCGTCGTCAAGGCCGGGTGTCCAGATATTTAAGCGCTGGCAGTTCTCGCCTGTGTAGCCGTCGTCCCAATCGAAAGCGAAAGCTATTTCGTCGCTTTCCCAACCGGACCGCTTGCCTTGCGGCGATGTCGGTCCGAAATGACGGCAACTGCGGACGCCCTCCCAGCTGTCGGGAGCAGTGGGCGCTTCGAATCGATTTGCTTTGGCGTAAGGAATGCCTTTGAAGATGTAGAGCCCGTTTTGAGTAAAACCGGCAATTTTGCCATATGTCGTATTGGCTATGGCGTCGTTCGATCCGGCTTGAATTTCTGTGCCATTATTGTCGCCGGACTTCTGCGACGGAGCACACGATGCAAGCAATAATGCCGCGAGAGCAAATGCTGTGATGATATTATTTTTCATGGTTACTGATGATAAACGTTTTTTCAACGCCTGCAAAATTACACACTAAAGGCCGCTTCCCCTTTGCACTGTGTCCTTTTGTTTTGATGATGCGTAAAATAGCGGTTGACTATATGTTCAATTGTTTGTCTATACGTAAATAATTCGATCTATCAAGCGTCACGCCATGATAAACCGGTCCTTGAAAAAAATGATTTATCAACTGAATAACAAATAATTACAATGGTCATAACACATAATTCCGGCAATCAGTCAGGTTTACTGCCGAAATTAAGTCAGGCTGAAAGAATGAGAGCATAATAAACAGACACAGGCGTGCCTCTCGCTCATGACTTCTTAAATAAACTGATTATGCGAGGAGAAACCTTGGGCTCAAGCCAAACAGCCAGAATGCAAGTCACTACAATAATTAAGTAATCAATCCAGCTATACGGCTGACGAAGCAGGCCCGTCAAAATACTCACACACACGCACAGAAAGAATCCTATATTCCAAAAGACAAGAAAAGAGATAGCGAAGGATACAAACTTATTCATATATGCTGATGATGGGATGAAGAAAGCGTTGAAAATCGCATGATCTTCAACGCTTTACAGGGGAAGCTTATACTTCCTTGGTGATCCGAGCGGGCTTTGTGAGAGTGGTATTATCTTATTGATTATCAATTTGTTGCCTGACATAATTGAGAAGCAATGTACCACGGTTTGTACCACATTTTCCGCTCTATTTTGGAGGGCAAAATTGCCCTGATTTATCA
>JAGAUV010000072.1 GCA_017620635.1 Muribaculaceae bacterium
CAACCCCGTCTACACCGCCGTGCGCGATGCCGACGGTAAAATCGTCGACGTCACACTCGACTATACCGAAGAATACCCCGAGCAGATGCTCCGCTACTCGCGCGACTATCATCCCTTGCGATAACATGCTTATAATCGGCTGCAAAGAAAAATTTTGCAGATTCGCAAATTATTTGTACCTTTGCAGCCGATATGCGCAAAGCATACCATAATCACGCTTTATTAACTATCTAAATTTCCCAAGAATGCACTTAAGTTCTGAAGAAAAAGCAGAGATCTTCGAGAAATACGGTAAGGGTAAGACTGACACTGGCTCGCCTGAAGCACAGATTGCATTATTCTCGGTTCGTATTGCTCATTTGACCGCTCACCTGAAGTCAAATCACAAAGATCATACAACAGAGCGCGCACTTAAAATGCTTGTAGGCAAGCGTCGTCGTCTCCTTGACTATCTCATGCGCAAGGACATCACACGCTACCGTGCCATCATCGCTCAGAAAGAGCTCGGCATCCGCAAGTAATCCGCGCAGGCTTAAAAGCTTTAGCCCCGACCACCCGGCCGGGGCTTTTTTTCGTATTTAGCGCAAGAGTATTTGTATATCTAAGAAATTTGTAAGTATCATTACACTGAATGTTATGTGCATTTATTAGACTTTAGTGTCACTATAATGATACTTACAAAATAGAACTTTGGCTACACCTATGCGATTATGAAGTTACCTCGCAGAAATTGAGATTTACAACATTCCCGTCGCCGGGAAAATCCGATTGGTCGAAAGCCTGTTCCCTCCGAAATAGCGGCCACTTTACGCCCGGCATAATTTAAAAGAGCTTATTTTAGAGCTTTTAGCTCATTTATCTTGTCTGAGTATATATTTTTTTGTAAATTTGCACGATTTTAGGGTAATTGCGGCCTTACGGTTGCACGCACCCACATAACTATCTATGAGTAAAGGCCGTAGCAAACGAATATCCACTTTAGGGTCGCGGTTGACATCTATTGTCAGCGTGAGCCTTGTCCTTGTTTTGCTCGGTCTGGCCGCGATGATAGCCATAGCCGGCACCCGGCTTCAGGAAGAAGTGAGAAGAAGTCTCGGCTTCGTCGTAGTAATGTCACAGGAAAGCTCCTACGAGCAGACCAACGCCGTCAAGACATGCCTCATGTCGCAGCGCGGCATCGAAAGCTTCACATTCTCTTCAGCCGACGAGATACTCGCGCAGGAAAGCGAATACATGGGTGAAGACATCGCCGCCATATCGGGCGGCAACCCCTACAGCTCGGAGTTTGAGGTGAAAGTGCGCCCGGCCTACGCCTACAACGACAGCGTGGCCGTCCTCTCCGACATACTCTCCGACATGCCCGGCGTAAGCAATGTGACAAGCGAAAGCGCCGTGATAGAAGGCGTCGACTCCATGATGCGCAAATCGACAATAATGCTCGGCATCCTTGCCATGCTGCTCCTTGTGGTAGCGATAGCCCTGATAGGCAACACCGTGAGCCTGTCGGTCTACGGCCGACGCTTCATCATACACACCATGAAGCTTGTGGGCGCGACACCTCGCTTCATTCGCCGGCCATTTGTGGTAGCCGGCATACGCGACGGCGCAATAGCAGGCATCGTAGCGTCGGCAGCATGTGTCGCCATGTGGTACTACGCCACACAGCTCGACGCAATGGCCGGAGAACTCATCGACTGGCGCGACCTGGCCATCATAGGCCTGGCTATGATCATAATCGGCGCCATGCTCACATCCCTTACAGCCACGATAGCCGCGAACCGCTATCTCAAAGCTTCATATAACGAAATGTTTCTAAAGTAATCAAGATATAATGGCAACACAACAAAAATCTACCGCCGGACAGTTTGAGCACTCCCCGTCAGGCATGCCGCTCGAGCGAGGCAACTTCATCGCCATGGCAATCGCCGGGGCTCTGATAGTGCTCGGCTTCATACTGATGCTCGGTGGCAGCTCGACAGTAGAGCAGTTCAACCCCGACATATTCAGCGTACGGCGCATAGTCATCGGCCCGGCCATTGCCTTCATCGGATTCCTGGCAATGGGAGCGGCTATAATCATCGACCCTAAACGCCTCTCTATCGGCAAGAAGAAATAATGGAAACACTCGACGCTCTGATTCTAGGCATCGTACAGGGCCTTGCCGAATACCTGCCCATAAGCTCTTCGGGCCACCTCGAGATATGCCGTCAGATTCTCGGCCTCGACATTAGCGCGGCCGAAAGCCTCCAGTTCGACGTGATGCTCCATGTAGCCACCGTGCTGAGTACCATCGTGATACTGTGGCGCGAATTTTGGCCTATGGTCGTTTCGTTCTTTACCTTCCGGCGCGACGATAATTTCTGGTATGTATGCAAGATACTCGTTTCGTGCATACCTATCGGTATCGTCGGCATATGCTTCAAGGACACTATCGAAACCTTCTTCGGCCAGGAACTTACCCTCGTGGGCACATGTCTGTGCGTCACGGCAGCTCTGTTGGCCTTCTCCTACTTCTTCCGCACACGGCCTCTCGAGACCGACCGTCTTACCGGCCGCGTATACAAACCTCGCGACATCACTTTTGTCGACGCATTCGTGATCGGTTGCGCCCAGTCGGTGGCAGTCCTTCCCGGCCTGTCGCGCTCAGGCACCACCATCGCAACAGGTATACTGATCGGCGACAAACGCGAGCAGGTGGCACAGTTCTCTTTCCTCATGGTCATAATACCCATCCTTGGCGAAGCCCTGCTCGACATAAAGGATATCTTCGGTATAGCAGCCGTCGACAGCGCTGCCGGTGCCGCGACTCCCGAGATAGGCCTGGGCGCCATGCTCGCCGGATTCCTCGCCTCGTTCATTGTTGGCTGCATCGCATGCAAATGGATGCTGGCTATTGTCAAGAAAGGCAAGCTGATATGGTTTGCAGTGTACTGTCTGGCGGTAGGCGCTATATGCCTTGCTAAAGCTTACGGACTTTTCTGATGAACTTCATAGAAGGAGAAATATTATATATCGACAAACCGCTGGGCTGGACATCGTTCGACGCCGTCAAACGTGTACGCGGAGCCCTACTGCGCCGCCTGCGACTCAAAAAGTTCAAGGTGGGCCACGCCGGCACACTCGATCCTCTCGCCACTGGCGTGATGATATTGTGTACGGGCCGCGCCACCAAACGCATCGACGAGCTGCAGGCCGGGGTAAAGGAATATGAGGCCACTCTCGCTCTGGGAGCCACGACGCCATCGTTCGACCTCGAGACCGAAATCGACGCCACATACCCGACCGACCATATTACGCGCGAGCTTACAGAGTCGACACTCAGCCGTTTTGTCGGACGCATCGAACAGATACCGCCGGCCTACTCGGCATGCAAGATCGACGGCGTAAGGGCCTACGACCTCGCGCGAAACGGGCTCGACGTAGACCTCAAGCCCAAAATCCTCGTCATCGACGAGATAGAGCTGCTGAGCTTCTCTCCCACAGAAATCAAAATAAGGGTGGTGTGCAGCAAAGGCACCTACATCCGTGCTCTCGCGCGCGACATCGGCGCGGCTCTCGGAAGCGGAGCGCACCTCACAGCCCTGCGGCGCACGCGCATAGGCGACATTACGCTCGACAAGTGCATCAGCGTGGAGCAGGCCGCCGAACTCATTAAAACTGTTGAAATCGAACTACCACAAGACCAAGTGATATCACAATCACAGGACAACAAGACCGCATGAAACTATCACAATTCAAATTTAATCTGCCCGACGAGCTTATCGCCAGCCATCCTCTTGCTGAACGCGACGAAGCACGTCTGATGGTTGTCAACCGCCGAACAGGCGATATATCGCATCACATTTTCAAAGACGTCCTCGACTATTTCAACGACGGCGACGTGATGGTATTCAACGACACACAGGTGTTTCCGGCCCTGCTCTACGGCAACAAGGAAAAGACCGGCGCCAGGATTCAGGTATTTCTGCTGCGCGAGCTAAACGCCGAAAACAAGTTCTGGGATGTACTCGTGGAGCCTGCGCGAAAGATCCGCATAGGCAACAAGCTATACTTCGGCGATGACGATTCGATGGTAGCCGAGGTCATCGACAACACCACCTCGCGCGGTCGCACTCTGCGATTCCTCTACGACGGCCCCCACGACGAATTTAAAAAAGCGCTTTTCGCCCTAGGCATGACTCCGCTGCCTCCTTATATCAAACGTGAGCCCGAAGCGTCCGACATCACTGACTACCAGTGCATCTTCGCAGCCAAGGAAGGTGCTGTAGTAGCTCCGGCCGCCGGCCTGCACTTCTCGCGCGGCCTCATCACACGCCTCAAGATAAAAGGTGTGAAAGAGACATTCGTTACCGTACACAACGGCCTCGGAGCATTCCGCGAGATCGACGTGGAAGATCTCACAAAGCACCGCATGGACTCTGAGCAGATGGACGCCAGCCAGGAACTCGTCGACACCGTAAACGCCGCCAAGGATGCCGGCAAACAGGTATGCGCCGTCGGCACTTCGGTGCTCCGCGCTATAGCCACAGCCGACAGCATGGGCGGACACATGAAGACATACACGGGCTGGACCAACAAGTTCATCTTCCCTCCCTACGATTTCACTGTCGCGTCGAGCCTCATTACAAACTTCCACATGCCCTACTCCACCATGCTCATGATGGTAGCGGCATTCGGCGGATACGAACTGGTAATGAAAGCCTACAACGAAGCCGTGAAGGAAGGTTACCGTTTCGGCTGCTACGGCGACGCCATGCTTATCATTTAGTACCTGCCTCATGATACTCAAAGTAGGAATCATACAGCAGTCGTGCAGCGAGGTAAAGGCTGAGAACCGCGCCCGTATCGCCGACAAGGCGGCCGAGCTCGCGCGTAAAGGCGCTCAGCTGATAGTGCTTCAGGAGCTGCACGACACTCACTATTTCTGCCAGCACGAAAACATCGACCTGTGCTCTCTGGCAGAACCCATACCCGGCGAAGCCACCGCTTTCTACAGCAAGGTGGCCGCCGACAACGGCATAGTGCTCGTGACAAGCCTCTTCGAGCGTCGTGCACCGGGTCTGTACCACAACACCGCGGTCGTTTTCGAGACCGACGGCAGCATAGCCGGCAAGTACCGCAAGATGCACATTCCCGACGACCCGGCATATTACGAGAAATTCTACTTTACTCCCGGCGACATGGGCTTCAACCCCATCCACACATCCGTCGGCAAGCTCGGCGTGCTCGTTTGCTGGGACCAGTGGTACCCCGAAGCCGCCCGTATGATGGCTCTTGCCGGAGCGGAGATTCTTATCTACCCCACCGCCATAGGCTGGGAAAGCAGCGATGAAAAGGCCGAAAAAGCGCGCCAGCACGAAGCCTGGGTAACCGTACAGCGCGGTCATGCGATAGCCAACGGGCTGCCGGTAGTGGCCGTAAACCGTGTCGGATTCGAGAAAGACCCCACAGGACTTACCGAAGGCATACAGTTCTGGGGCTCGAGTTTCGTGGCCGGACCGCAGGGCGAATTTCTATACAAGGCGCCGGACGACAAAGAAGTCTGCGACATTATCGACATAGACCTTACCCGTAGCGAGCATGTGCGCCGCTGGTGGCCTTTCCTGCGCGACCGCCGCATCGACGCCTACAGCGAGCTTACACTGCGCTACAGGGACTAAAGAAACAGACGCTGATAGAGCAGCACATCGGTATAGGACCGGCCGCGGCGGACCCATGAGCGCAGACGGCCGGCCGTGCGGTAACCGGCAGCGTCGAAGAGTGCGCGTGATGCGGCATTATCCACGCTTACCACGGCGGCAAGCTGGTGCATGCCCAGTGTCTGCGAGGCGAAATCATTGAGAACGTCAAGGGCATCAAGGGCATAGCCCTTGCCCCTCTCGCTCTCGAGGATAGCGATGCCGACAAAGCCGCGACGATCGCGTGCATCGAAATCACTGATGTCCACGGCCCCGACAGCACGTCCGCTGTCCGAAGCGACGATTATAAGCCGGAGCTGTTTTTCCGCATAGATATCAGCCTGATAATTATTGATATACTCCCACAATTGCTGACGGCTCGCCGGAGATGTGGCAAACGAGGACTGCGTGCGGTCCGGATCATTTTCGAGCATAAAGAGCATGTCGAGATCGCCGGGTTCTACAGCCCGTAGGCGAACAAGACGTCCGGTCAGTGACATTCCGCTCATAATTCAAACGGTATTCTCCCGGCGAGCGAACGGGCCAGCGTCGCCTCGTCGGTATATTCGAGCTCGTTGCCTACCGACACACCCCTGGCGATCTGCGTCACCTTCACATCGGGTGCATTGCGCTGCAGCAGACGGTAGATATAGAAATTGGTCGTATCGGCCTCTACAGTTGCACCGGTGGCAAGTATCACTTCATGCACACCGCCTGCCGCCACCCGGCGCACGAGCGAATCGATCTGGAGCATGTCGGGTCCTATACCGTCGATAGGCGATATCAGGCCGCCAAGCACATGGTAGAGGCCGGAGTACTGCCGCGTATTCTCCACTATCATCACATCGCGCACACTCTCTACTACGCAGACCGTATCCTTGTGTCTTCTCGGCGACGCGCAGATGGGGCACACCTCGGTCTCGCTGATGTTATGGCATACCGAGCAATACTTTATGCCACGGCGCATGTCGGCTATGGCATCGGCTATGGCGATAGCCTCCGACTGGTCGCGGCGCAACAGATGGAGGGCAAAGCGCAACGCAGTCTTGCGGCCGACGCCGGGCAGTCGCGACAAGGCCGTGACAGCGTTCTCGAGCAACACGGATGAAAATTCCTGATCCATGACACAAAAGTACGAAACTACACCGTATCAAGCAAATATTTTGCCGTCAACTACCGGCTCGCGACAAGCCGACTGTCCGAATCTTAACTAATATTAATAAATAAAAAGCGCTTTACATTAAAAAAGTGCTTATCTTTGCAGAAACAAAACAAACGAAATTTTTCTAAGGAGGACTCGGCTGCCGCAAGGCTATGCACGGGCTTCTTTCTTTTTTACTGTGTAATTTAAACCAACAGACTATGGCTATTACTTATATGACCAAAGAGGGCTACGACCGCAAAATGGAAGAGCTCAACTATCTCGAGACCATCAAGCGCCCCGAAATAAGCCGCGCCATCGCCGAGGCTCGCGATAAAGGCGACCTCAGCGAGAACGCCGAATACGACGCCGCAAAAGAGGCTCAGGGCCTGCTCGAAATGAAAATCGCACAACTCAAGGAAGTAGTGGCAAGCGCACGTATTATCGACGAGAGCAAGCTTACCACCGACGAGATCCAGCTCCTCAGCCGCGTGCGAATGCGCAACGTCGACACCGGCAGCGAGATGGAGTACACCATTGTCGCCGACAGCGAGGCCGATACCCGGGCTAAAAAAATAGCTATCAGCACACCCATCGCCCGTGGTCTCCTCGGTCACAAGAAGGGCGAGATCGTCGACATTACCGTGCCGGCCGGCGTGATGCGTTTCGAAATCCTTGAAATAGGTCTTTAAGCCATGGCTTCGATATTCTCCCGTATAATCGCAGGCGAGATACCCTCGTACCGCGTAGCCGAGGACGAGAAGCACTACGCCTTCCTCGACATCAACCCCGTAGCCGAAGGTCACGTTCTCGTGGTCCCCAAGCATGAGGTGGACTATATATTCGACCTTCCCGACGACGAGTACGCAGCCCTTACGCTCTTTGCCAAACGGGTGGCCAAGGCTCAGCGCAAGGCCATTCCCTGCAAGCGTATCGCAGAGGCTGTGCTCGGCCTCGAGGTGCCTCACGCTCACATACACCTGATACCTATCAACTGCGAAGCCGATGTTGATTTCCACCACAAGGTAGCTGTCACTCCCGAGAGGATGACAGAAATCGCCAAAGCCATCGCGGACAAATTTGAATGATATGAAAAGATATTACATCTGCGGTGCTTTAGCCGTGCTCGCTATGTCGGCCTGCACCAACAGCAACAGCTGGGGCATAAAAGGAAACATCGCCAATGCCGGCGAGGACGACGTCCTTGCCATCGAGGCCAACAACGCCGGGCACTGGTACGCCATCGACTCGGTGGAAATCAAGAGCAACGGCGACTTCGAGTACATTGCCGGAGAACCCTGGCATGGCCGCAACATCCTGCGCGTCACTCTGCCGGGCAAAGGCAGCGTCTACTTCCCCGTCGACAGCATCGACCGTATTACCGTCACTGCCGATGCGGCTTCGTTCGGCAACGGCAGGATCTCCGGCACTCCTCTGGCCGAAGGCATTGCGCGTGTCGACAGCATCGTCGCAGCCAACAGCGACAGGGAGAGTCTCAGCCGCGAACTCGTCGGTGTGATGACCGGCGACACCACCGGACTGGTATCCTACTACGCTCTCGGCAAATCGGTGGACGGCAGCCCCGTGTTCAACCCATATGAGAGCCTCGGCAACCGTGCATATGGCGCAGTGGCGCAGGTATACTCACAATACCGTCCCGACGATCCCCTCGGCAAAGCCGTGGAAAAAGCATACTTCGACGGCCGCATGAAACTCGGCAAGATGCCCGTGCGCTACGTCGAGGTACCCGAGACCGGCTTTGTCGACATTGTACGCTACGACGCACGCGGCAAAGAGCAGGCTCTTAAAGATGTCGCCAAGGACAAAGTGGTGCTCCTCAATTTCGCGCAGTACGATCTGCCTGCAACACCGGCTATCAACGCAATGCTCATGGATCTGTACACAAAATACAACTCCAAAGGCCTTGAAATATATCAGCTCGCATTCGACACCGATGAAGTAAGCTGGCGCGAAGCCGCCAAGAATCTGCCTTGGGTTGCCGTATGGAATGCCCCCTCCGACGGCCCGAGCGTACTCGCACACTACAACATCAGCTCGCTGCCCGTATTCTACATTATCAACCGCAACGGCGACCTGATAGAACGCATCGAAAAGCCGGCCGATGTTCCGGCTAAGCTTGCCCGTCAGTTCTGATATCCCGACACATTTAGCAATACGATATCCCGGCCTTTCGGTCGGGATATTGTTTTGTGACACCGAATCATCTATTGGAAAATTTAAAAGACCCAATCTCACGATCAGGTCTTTCAGGGACAACCGGAATTGTTTGATTCGGTTACCTTTTGGACAATCTCCTTAGAAATTGTTCATTTCATTTTACTAACCATTATAACTTCATTGCAAAGTTAACAAAATATGATACACCTTATACTAAAATATAATTATCTTATTCACAATATAAAGGTCTCAAATCTGTAAATATCTATAAACTAAGAATCTAACTTTTCAGCGGTCTCAACAATAATATAAACAAAAATTTGTTATATCGACAAAATTCCTTAATTTTGCAGCGTCAATACAAGCCCTTTTACGAGACATGTCGCGCTTCATTCTATGCCTTATCATACTTTTGTCGGTGTCTTTACAGGCCTTCGCGTCGGTAGAGGCTGAAAGCGCAGCCCTTATCGACAGCATCGAGATCTACGCCGGAAAATATAACCTCATACGCGCTCAGAAGACCGAGCTTATAAACAGCCTGAAGGCCATGCGCGAACAGATGACACTCAGCGAGCACCGCGTAAGGCTTGGCGAGGATCTCGGCAGGCGCTATCTGAGCCAGAACCTCGACTCCACACTGATATACTGGCGTCAGGCCAAGCGCGAAGCCGACGAGATGGGCGACAAGGTGCTGAGCCAGCGCCTGACCATGAATATCCTCGCGGCACTGCCCCTTGTCGGCATCTCGATCGAGGCCCTCGACAAATTCGAAAACATAGATCTCGCAGACATACCGCAGGAGGACCGTCAGATATACTGGCTCGACAAATCGGAAATATACTTCAACATCCAGAAGCCATATCCCGAAAGCGACTTCAAGGAATATTACAGGAGAAAGGCGGCGGAATCGCTCGATTCGCTCCGTCAGTATTATCCCGGCGATTCGCCTGTCGCGCAGTTCATTAACGCTTATATTTATCTGCTCAACGATGAAGAGAACCTCTCGATTGCAAGCTTCATCAAGACATTGCCGCAACTCACACAGCGGCCCGAGCTCTACGATTTCGCGATAGGAAACATTGTCGATTTCTACCGCAAACGGCCGGAATACAAGGCTTTGTACCAAAACTATCTCTACCGCCGCGCTCTGTCTCAACTGCGGAACGGCGTTGTCAAATCGCCGGTCATAGCCGAGACCGGCGAGGTTTTGCTCGAAGAAGGCAAATATAAACTGGGTCAGCAACTTATGCTGCTGGCGATGCAGACCGGCGACAAACACCTCGGCCCGTACTCCAACTTCGACTACGCCTGGTACACCACACTCATCAACGAGCAACGCACTAAGATACAGGTACTTTCCATAATCGTCATCGTGCTCCTGGCTGTGATAATGTTTATCGCATTCATCCGCCTTCGCCATTACCGTACCCGTACACACAAGCTGCAGCAACGGCTCGCCGACTGCGAGAATCTGCACAAGGCAACCGTCGTCGACATGACTAAGGTATCGGGCAGCCTGCTGTCGATGGCCATATTTACCGACGAGCTCATAAAAGAGTACAATCTTTTCGTGCAACGTAAGCTTAAAGCCGGACAGGCCAAGGACTTATACCGCGAAGTCGAAACAGGAGAATACATGCACGGACTTACCGAGAAATTCTTCAACAAATTCGACGAGTCTTTCTTCGAAAGCTTCCCCGGCTTCCTCGACAAGCTCAACGAGCTGTTCGTCCCCGGGCGCGAGTTGTCGCTGCTGCCCAATGGACGCATGTCGCCCGAACTGCGCATAGCAGCCTTCATGCGCCTCGGCATTACCGACAGCACCAAGCTCTCTCAGGTGCTCGGTCTGTCGATCAACACCATCTACACATACCGCAACCGTCTCAAAGGCCGGGCCAAAAACAGAAAGGACTTCGACACCGACATACAGACCATCGTATTCAATGTGTAAGAGCCCCTCGGAAAGAGGTTTTGGCGCAACAATAACTAAATAAGTCTTTATATTTTGTATGGTTCGATATTTTTAATTACCGCTGTATTTCAATAAATTAACTTAATATCTCGCCTAAAAAGATTTATATTGCCATTAGGTTGCGCGCCATTTGTCTTTTCGCTAATGTAACTTTGCATTGCAAATGATTAAAAATGGTCTAAGATTTAAGGTATAAGGTAAATTTATAAAGATTAGGATTTAGTAAAAAGGATTAATTGGTTTTAGGTATTTAGTGTTAGAAACCACAAAAGGCCACTCTGTGAGGAGCGGCCTTTTTGTATATCGTCATGCAGTCTTGTTACTCGTGAGTGTCGAGGAGCAGATCAAGCATCGCCGTGCGGTCATTGACCATCAGCTCGTTATTGTTATAATCGATAAGGCCTCGCTTTTTCATCGACTCCAGTCCGTTGTTGAATACCGTTCTTGGCACTCCAAAAAGCGAGCACAGATCCCTCTTGCGGCACGAAAGGCGTATATCGGTACTGCCGGGCTGCGTAAGCGCGATAATCCAGAAGGCTATACGCTCGTCGATCTCGCCGGTCGTGAGCGACATTATCCCGTCTACCGACTTCTGGGCATTGACCGACAGCGTGTTGAGATAGTTGAACAGGAACACAGGGTCAGTCGTGAGGATGTTCGTATAATCGATCTTCGATATCTTGAGTATCGACACATCGTCGAGAGCCTCTACCGTACAGGGATATGTGGTCACACGCCCGAAAAGGAAGTCCGGAGCTATTACCGCCGGTGCCGTAAGTGTCTGGTTCACTGCGAATCGGCCGTTGGCATTAACAAGCGTAAGCCTTACCGAGCCGGCAATAACAAATGTAAGATGCGTACACGCGTCTTTCTCGCGTATTATAGTCTCGCCGGCCGGATATTTCAGGAAATGAAACTTGGCAGCCCCTACGACATTGGAGATTGTCGTGAGCGAAACGCCCTTGAACAAGGGCAGTTCCATCAACAGTTCAAAAGTGCTTGCCATATCTTATTTTTTAATACAATCATAATTAAAACGCTGTCAGCCCTCATTTGTTCGTCCTTCGCGTTTCATCTTGAGGTAAATCTGGAGCGAGTTGATCGAGTTCTGCCACGCGATGTAAGCCGCCGGACCGATCGACGATATCGGATTGAGATAATTGACTGCCATCCACACGGCCAGCACTGTGTTCTTCTGCCCAAGGCCCTGGGCGCACGATATCGGATGATTATACCTGAGCCCTATCCTGCGGCCTATATAGAACTGAAGCAGACACACCACGCCGGCACCGAAGGCTATCGCAACCATCAGCGGTATAGCGCCTTTGGGTTCCGCGAGCACAAAACTTACCGACTTGCCCACGACAAGCAGAAGCGACACCGACCACAGATAGAATGTGATCTTCTGCGCATCGGCCACAAAGGCATGAATCTTTGGCGCCGTGAAATAGAGCATCATGGCCAGTCCGAGCGGAAACACTATCATCGGCGCCACCTTCATCGAGATAAGCATGAACTCCTCAAAAAAAGATATCTCGCTGCCCGAGCCGCACCACACAAACATCGCCGGAGCTAACAGTGCGGCCATGATATTGCTCACTATCGAATAGCTCGCCACCTTGCCTATGCTTCCGCCGAGCATTCCTGTCACCACAGGCGCCGCCGTTGCCGTAGGGCAAAGCACGCATATCATTACCGACTGCGCCAGCGACAGATCTACAGGCCGCAGGACGACAAACACCGTCACAGTGCCGACAAGCTGCACCAGCAACAGGCGCCATATCATGCCGTCGATACGCAGATCCGACGGACGCACACGGCAGAATGTGATAAGCAGCATAGTGAATATAAGGTAGGGCACGGCCCACTGCGCGTGATTGAGCGCATCATGGAAAAACACGCCGCACACCATCGCTATAGGCAACATCCATGGCTTGAGGCGTCGGTTAAACTGCGATATCTGCATATCAGAACGGGAATAACAAAGGCAACACAATCATCATTACCACTCCGAGGATAAGCTGGAGCGGAGCACCTACTTTAAGATAGTCGGCGAAAGTATACTGACCGGCAGGCATGACCAGCGCGTTGGGCGGCGTAGAGAATGGCGACGCGAAGCAGAGACTCGCGCCGAAGGTAACCGCAAAGAGGAATGGCAACGGATTGACACCCAAGGCGACTGCACTCTGCATCGCTATCGGCGCTATCAGCACAGCCGTGGCGGTGTTGCTTATAAACAATGTCATCATCGAAGTCGCAAGATAGACTCCGGCAAGCACCCACACCGGTCCCAGGCTGCCGAGGCCGTCTACAAGCCCGTCGGCGACGAGCGACGAGATACCCGTCTTCTCGAGCGCAAACGACATCGGCATCATAGCCCCTATCAGCACTACGCTTTCCCAATTTATCTTGCGGTAGGCGTCCTCTATATTCCTGAAGCAGCCGGCAAGTATCATCAGTACCGACGCAGCCATCACGCTGAACACCGGCGGTATGAAATCGAAGATGAGCATCACGATCATACCGAGCATTATCGCGGCGGCCACAGGAGCCTTATAGTCGAGCGTCACTTTAGCAGCCTCGGCGAGCGGACGGCCAAGCACCACCCACGCCTGCGTCTCGGAGCAGAGCGACCCTATCGCCTCCCAGCTGCCCTGCACAAGCAGCACGTCGCCGGGCCGGATCACAAGCCGGGCGAGGTCGGTGGAGAGATAGCTGTCCTTGCGGCGCACAGCTATCACATTCACTCCAAAGCGCTTGCGGAACGATATGTCGGC
>JAGAUV010000073.1 GCA_017620635.1 Muribaculaceae bacterium
ATATAATAACGCCAACCAATTGTATTATAATAATATCGACCCACTGATGCATATGATGATGCTTAATTTTGATCGATTAGTTTTTGACAAAAACGACGGTCAGTAATATCACTAGAGTACAGATATCCATAATACACTATATAGTCCCAGTCAAAGCCAAATGCCAATGAATTTTCACTGAACTGCTCCCATCCGAAAGAGCCATTCCATGCCGGGGCAAGCTGAGTAATTTCTCTGCTTACCTTATTCTGAGGGTCGTAAGTGAACCATATGTCGAGCTTATATTTGCGTGCCATTCCGTTGGCGTCGGCGTTCTCAGGCAGGAAAATATAAATCGGCATGTTTGTGCCTGTTACTTTGCCTGTTAAGGTCTGGCTGCCGCGAGCAGATTCAACCACATTATTCGTTGTCGTTAGCTTGTCGGTCCACATTCCGGATTTAGCATATTCATTTACATCCGATTCCAACTGTACGCTCGGAGTCTCGTCTGATCCGTTTTCTATAGCAGAAATGCTGATGTTATATTCTGTACCCAATGCTACATTGGTAAATAGGATATTGGGCTTTATAATAACATAATGCGCATCCTGCTCTTCAGCAAGATTGTTGATATCAATCTCGTATCTCGGCGTTATGCCGATGTGGTATGTTGTTTTTTTGCCTTGGAGCCAGGAGTCGTTGGCGAGGGAGGCTGTTAGGGTGTGTGTGGTGCCGGATATCGCATCGTCGAAGACGACGGTGAGTTTGGCGTCGGGGCCGAGGGTCTGGGGTATCATCATGAGGGTGTACTCGGCGGCGGCGATGGGTGTGCCGGCGGCTTCATTGCCGACGGTGGCTTTGTCGACATTGAGGGTAAACGACTTCGGGGTGTCGACAGTGCTCCACGACGATGTGTATACGCCGTGAGAGTTTATGCCCGAGAGCGTTATGCTTTTGATAGTGCCGCGCTGCATCTTATTGCCTATCACAAAAGTCACTTGTGAGCATAGATGGCGGAAGCTTAAAGGCACAGGGGTGTTTGGGGTGTTGAGAGGTGCTGTGGTGGCCAGCAGGAGGTCGTTTTGAGCTGTCGCGTCGGATGGCACGCTGTAATCTATCTTAAAGCTGCCGGGGGTGTCGGTGTCGGGACTTACGACCGTGTTATCGCTTGCTCCCACAAGGGTGTAGAAGCTGAGATTGCCGCCGTCGGTAGGCCAGAAGTAGCTGTTGGCGGTGGCGTAGAGGTTGGCGCCTTTCGACGATACTGTCTCGTCGCTAAAGAACAGCAGAGGAGCGGCGTTGCCTGCCGGATGGAAGAAGGAGTAGGCCTTGAAGCCTGTTATCTCGCCCGGGCTCTCGATGGGCTTGCCACGGCTGATGCAGTGCTCCGACGCTATATCGCTGACAGTGACATAGGTTTTGAGACTTGTGGTATCGGAGCTGTCCTCGGACATAAGAGTGATCTCCTGCGGCGGCATGGCGTCATTGCTCCCTCGCGAGCCGGGCGACGACTCCGAGGTGTAAGAGAATGATATGGTGCGGCTTTCTGCGATGTCCTGCTCTGCGGTCTGGTCCGAGCAAGAAGCAAGGGCGAGTAGCGACAGCAGTGCTAAGTATTTAGAGTGGTTCACGGTTATGTCCGTATTATAGTTAAATAAGAGTGGAGGGGGCTGATCCCCGGGGGATTGAAGAAGAGAGCGTGTCCCGGCTCGTTGTTCCGGGCCGGAACACGCTTAAGCTTTAGATGACCGGATTAGTCGGGTGGTTAGAATTCGACGCTTCCGGGAGTGTCGGTGCCCCAACCCTCGACTTTGGTAACGTCAAATTCGATGGGCTTAGCACCTTCGTCACTGATATTGTCGGTTGTGATTGTGGCAGTGAACAAATAGCTGTGGCCGATTTCGAAAGCCTGGCTCGGAACAGTACCTGTCAAAGTACGCTTGCTGTAGTTGACACCGTTAAGTTTAACCTGAACATCGAAAGTGATGGAAAGTTGCTGTATGGCCGGGATTATGAAGCTGGGATCACTTTTGGTTGACGGAAGTTCCGCAGTAAGCTTGTTGTTGTCAGGAACTACAGTTGTAATCTCAGTTTCAGCCTCGCCTTCCGTAGTCCATACCATATTTTCTACACCAAGCTCAAGAGAGCCCTTCAGATAAAGCCCATTAATACTAACGTTAGATATGACTAAAGAGTAAGCCGATGAAGTAATGCCATTGGTAAACTGTACAGCCACACGCGAGAGCAGATGCTTGAATGTGAGACTTACAACAGTAGCGTCAGAGATTGTTTCGTCGGTACGACGTGTTGCTGTAGCATAGACAAGGTCACGGTCTCCATTGCCTTGTTGATCAAGGATATCCATGGTAACAGTGCCGTAGCCTTTGAATGCGTTGACATCCAGTGCGTTGTCGTGGGTATCCGGAGCTTTGAATGTCCATGCCGGATTTTTTACATTAGACGACAGAGCAACGAAGAAATAGTCCTTGTCGGGAGCCCAGTATTGGGTGGGTTGGTAAGACCATTTGCCATCTTTCAGTTCTACTGTAGTGTTTTCGAAGATAGTGGTGTGGTTTGCTCCTGTGGCGGCGTCGCTTACGCAGCCGAATACGCGGAAACGATCGATGTTGGCGGTGGTAACTTCTGCGCGAGAGGTCTTGTTTGCCATGGCCTTGAAGCCGATGACGTTGGGCTCGGCGGGAGCGTCGACGATGTTGTCGTTCGAACAGCTACCAAGCATTGTAGCACCCATGGCGAGGGCTATAAAATAATGAAGATGTTTCATGTGGTAAATATTTAGTTAATAATATATTAAAATTCGATAGGAACGTCTTTGAACTCACCCCAACCGTCCACGTCGACATCGAAGCCTGAGCCTTGCGAACCGCCGCCCTCGTCGTCGCTGATCTTGATGCCGTCGACGCTTATCACGCCGCCGTGGGGCTGGTCGGCTACCTGGTCGGTAATATCGAAGAAGTAGTTGAGTATCTTGCCGTTGTGGAGTCGCACTTCAAGATTGATGGCGAAGTTGCCGGGGTTGCGCGAGTACGAGGGGTTGGGGAAGTCGGGGATGCCGAAAGCCTTGACGATAGCCTCTACGCCCCAAGGCCTTAGCTCGCAGTCGTAGAGTATTGTTACGGCCTCCTTCGATGTGTGGCCGTCGTGGAGGTAGACAGCTCCCGCCATGCCCGAGAGGGCTCCGCGCGCGAGGGCCACATAGTTGTAGCCGTGGTCGAAGCGGTAGCGCACCACATAGGTAAAGACCAGGGGGTGCATGGTAATGTCGAGCTGCTGCGGCGTGGTGACGATATTCTGGGTGTATCGGTCGATATAGTGTCCGAAGAGCATGTCGGGCGCCGCTACCGTGACCTCGTCGCTGCTGTTCTGACGCGAAGGCACGTAGTGCGGATTGCCCTTGTATGTCTGTCGGCTTCGCGAACGGGTAGTGGCCGATGCCGATTCGTAGGCGTACATGTCGTTGAAGACTATAAACTCGGTGTCGTTGTTGAAGAAAAGTATCGAGTTGTCGCCTGGAGGGAGGGCTATCTCCTCGCCCCGGGGCTGGAGGTTGTTCTCGGTGCGCATTCCGTCGGCCGCGAAGGCGAGCATGCGTATGCCCTCGGGAATGGAGGGTCGCAGGTCGTCGTAGCTCATGTCGAGGCCGAGCGAGCTCCAGTCGGCGGCCCAGTCGGTATGGCCCTCGTAGGGCTGCTCCCACAGCAATTCATAGTCGATGGCCACCTTGGTAGCGTATCGAGCCACATGGTCGGAGTGGTTGAAGCAGAGATCCTTGTTGTCGCATGCCGTGAGGGCGAGGGCGGCAGCGAGCAGGCATATATGTCGAAGCGATATCTTCATACTTATCTGCCACCTCCTTTCGACTTGTTGGCGTTGCCGTGGCCGATGAGCCATACGAGCGATACCTCAAGCTTTGTGGGACCGAACCAGTGGCGGCGCACGGTCTTCTGCCACATGTAGTGACCGTCGATGGGTCGGTAGTCGTAGTAAGTGCCGCCCATATAGCCCACGCCGAGAGTGAAGTCGAGGTTGAGGCGACGGGCTATAGGCAGGGAGTAGCCATACTCGATGCCTGCGGCATACTGAGCGCGCGCCCATAGCGAACCGCCGGGCTTGCCGCCCATCTGTCCGCGACCGCCAAACTCGAAGTCGTAGGTAAATATGGTGCCGTAGACGCCGGCATGGTGGCCCGTGAGCGGTTTTTCTTTCGCCGCCTTGCCGAACCAGTATCGCACGGCGAGGTCGCCGCCGTAGATGCGCCAGTAGCGGTGTCTGCTGTTCTTGCTCCACCAACCGTACATCCAGTTGGCTGTTACGCTGAGGTTCTTGCCGAGGTAAAACTCAGCTCCGATATTGGGGACAAGCAGAGCGTCGTAGAGCATGTTGGTGCTAAGCGACATGTAGAAGGGCTTCCTGTCCGAGCCGGTGTCGGATGTGACGGTAGAGGTCTCGACGGTGGTGGTTTCTGTGGTGGTTTCGACAGTTTCGACGGTCTCGGTGGTCTCGACGACGGTTTCGACTACAGTATTGACCTGCTGCCCGGGGCGCTCTACGCGGCATACGAGCGATATGTCGGCGTTGCGCAGGGCCGGGAAGAAGTGCCGGTACATATATCGGTAGGGCTGTCCGCCACGGAGGTCCTTGAGGCGCTTTAGGCGGCTGTCGACGAGCTTACCGTCGCTGTATGTCTGCTCGGGCACGTTGTTGAGGATGTCGAGCACTTCGTCGCGATATTTCATCGCCGAAGTGTCGACCATCAGAGCGAGAGTGTGCCAGTTGATGCCCTTCGGCCGCACGGCGAGGACGTCGCCGGGTAACGAGGGGATGTTGTGGCGAAGGAAGTCGGCTATCCTGTCGGCGCGGCGGCGCGAGAGCTCGCGGTTGAACTCAAGCGAACCCTCGGGGGAGGAGTAGGCCGTGATGTCGACAGCCGTGATGGCTGCCGAGTCGGCCTCGAGGGCCGATATGCGGTGGATGAACTCGTCGAGCCTCATGCCGTTGTGCATGAAGTCGGGCTTCAGGCTCGCGCTGCCCGAGGGGAAGTATATCGATGTGCTGATAGTGTCGGCCGGCGAGCCCTCGCTCGTGGCCGCAGCCTGACACGCCATGCCGGCAGCGAGCACGGCCACCGCCAGGGAGGCGAGACGCGCACGACAGGACGACCGCAAGCGAGCGGAAATCAGGCCGGATGCTAATTGGCAGGACGACAGCAAAATAGGTAGATGCATTCCAATCTGCAAGACTTGTTGCCATGATTCCCGCTGACAAAAATGAATGGTCAGTTGCCTACGTGACGAGAAAAGCGCAGGAATCTTATCATTGCCATTCTCCGTCAAAGGCTCTCGCATTGCCCATCGTAGTAGAACGGCAACGTGTAGAGCCTACGCTTATAATATGTAATCACATCGAAGGTTTCCGGCCGGAAACCGTGGAGAGGGTGTTACATATCCTCGCGCATCTAACGTTGCTCCATTCCTGACTACGATTATGAATTTGCGAGATTCCTGACGGTCAAGAATAAGCGCGGATAAACGCTTTCCAAAAATACCATGACTGAAGCCATGGCGCCAACCCTCCCATCAAGCCCACAACCGGGCTCTACGGAGGTTATCGCTTGTAAAGGTAAGAACAATTTTTGACACGACGCAACAAAATTTTAAACAAAAGGTGCTGTTTAACGATTTTAACTAAATCGGATTAACAGTGTTAAAAGCGCGTCGGGCGCCGCTACCTATTTATATTAAATCGGCTGTCGGGGCGTATTGGGTTTTGAATAATCGGGAGTTTTTTGTAACTTCGCATTTCATTATTTAGAAAGTGTTATGAATAGATTTGCATTGAGTCTTGCTGCGGCGACAGTGCTGCTATGTGGCGGCGCCGTGTCGGCGTGCCCAGTATGCGAACCCGACAATACAACAGTAGAATCTGCAGAAAAATATCTTAAAACCCGTCGGCCCGACGAGAATGCGCGTCTCTTCCACTCCAAGGCCGTTGAGGCCAAGATAGCGCAGGTAAAGAAAATGCTGAGCAACCGGAAGCTGGCGTGGATGTTCGAGAACTGCTTTCCCAACACCATCGACACCACCGTGCATTACCGCAAGGACGATAAGGGCAAGAACGATACATTTGTGTACACCGGCGATATCCATGCCATGTGGCTTCGCGACTCGGGCGCCCAGGTGTGGCCCTATGTTCAGCTTGCCAAGGACGACAAGGCCCTGAAGGATATGGTGGAGGGCGTTGTGCGCCGCCAGTTCAAGTGTATCAACCTCGATCCATATGCCAATGCCTTCAACGACGGCCCCACGGGCGGCGACTGGCAGAGCGATATGACCGACATGATACCCGAGGTGCATGAGCGCAAGTGGGAGATCGACTCGCTGTGCTATCCCCTGCGACTGGCATACGAGTACTGGAAGGTAACCGGCGACGCCTCGGTGTTCGACGACGAATGGCTCATGGCCATAGAGAAGATCTACGCCACATTCATCGACCAGCAGCGCAAGGATGACCGCGGCAAATACCGCTTCCAGCGCCGCACAGAGCGTGCCCTCGACACCCTCAACAATAACGGCTGGGGCGCTCCCGTGAGCGGCTGCGGCCTGATAGTGTCGTCGTTCCGCCCGTCGGACGACGCCACGACATTCCAATACCTCATACCGTCGAACTTCTTCGCCGTGAGCTCGCTGCGCAAAGCCGCCGAGATACTCCGCGAGGTAAACCACAAGGACGAGCTTGCCGGCAAATGCGCCGCCCTGGCCGACGAGGTGGAGACGGCACTGAAGAAGTATGCCACCTACGAGCATCCCGAGTTCGGCACCATCTATGCCTTCGAGGTGGACGGCTTCGGCAACAGGCACCTTATGGACGATGCCAACGTGCCCAGCCTGCTGGCTATGCCTTATCTGGGCGATGTAGATGTGAACGACCACGTGTATCAGAATACCCGTCGCTTCGTGTGGAGCGAGAGCAATCCCTATTTCTTCAAGGGCAAGGCCGGCGAAGGCATAGGCGGTCCGCATATCGGCTACGACATGGCATGGCCCATGAGCATCATGATGAAGACCTTTACCTCGACCGACGACGACGAGATAAAAGACTGCATCACAATGCTGATGAACACCGACGCCGGCACGGGCTTCATGCACGAGTCGTTCAATGTAGACGATCCCACCGACTTCACACGCGAATGGTTCGCCTGGCAGAACACACTCTTCGGCGAACTGATAATAAAGCTTATCAACGACGGTAAGCTCGACCTGCTCAACTCAATCAATTGAAAACGATGCTCCGACGGCTGTCATGCCTGCTTACGGTTGTGGCCTTTGCCTTATATGCCTATAATGCGAAGGCCCTCGATGCGAATTTTTACAACTCATCCTCAGCTCTGAGCCAGGGCCGTTGGGTAAGAATATCTGTAGATACTACGGGCGTGTACGAGATAAGCCACGCCGATCTGCAGGCCTGCGGATTCTCCGACCCGTCGGCGGTGCGCGTCTACGGTTACGGCGGCGTGCTCGCCGACGACCAGCGCCTCGACGGCTCCGTGCCCGACGGCTTGCCTCTAACTCCCTCGGTGCATACCGCCGACGGACGCCTGGTGTTCTATGGCGAGGGTACGGTAAGGGCCGATTTCAAGTCGGGCGACACCGGCAAGATAGTAGTGACGCGCAATGCCTACGACAGACGCGGCCATTATTTCCTCTCCGACAGCCGTGCCGGGGGCGATGTGGCGACGGTGCCCTACAGCGGCGGCTCCACGGCTGCCACGTGGCACTACTGCATAGACATGTGCGAGCGCGATGTGCAGCAGCACGACGAAGGCAGCGGCGTGATATTCCACGGTCCGCGGCTCGCCCCGGGCGACAAGGATACGGCCGTCTTCCGCGTGCGCAACTTCGGTCGCGACGATGAGGTGGAGGCTCAGGGTATATTCCGCTTCGAGGCAGCGATCAACAACGAGCAGTCGGTGATCTTCGATGTCGATCTTGACGGTGTGGAGGATGTGGAGACGGATGTACCGAAGAGTTCCATCCTATCCTTCGCCAAGCGCATGTGGATACCGGCCGACGGTATGGCTACATTCGGCGCCGGAGCTGCGAATCCGCTCGTCGACAGCCGCGTGACAGCTACGGTGGGCCTGCCGAAGACATTCAGAGGCAGTTATGCCGCGATAGAGAGGTCTTATATCATCTATCCGCGCTTCAACCGCATAGAGAAGGACATGCCGGAACTGATGCTCAACTATGCCGCTGTCGACAGCCCCGTGGAGCTTGCCATGGCCGGCGCCGACAAGGACGTGGAGATATGGGATGTCAGCGATGCCGGGGCAGTGCGCTGTCTGGATGTGGATTACGACGCCTCGACAGCTACCGCCCGTGCTACCATGCCGGCAGGGCAGGGTACGCGGCGCCTGGTGGCCTTCAACCCTTCGCAGAAGCACAGGACGGCGACAATAGAAGGGGCTGTGGACAATCAGAACCTTCACGGCCAGGATAGCCCGGAGATACTTATAATCAGCACAGAGAGCCTTCTCGAGTATGCCCTCGAGCTGGCTGAAATACACCGCAGCGAGGGCCAGAGCACGCTTGTAGTGACGCAGGAGGCGACATTCAACGAGTTCGGCTCGGGTTCACGCAGCCCGGCCGCCATGCGCAGGGCCATAAAGATGTACTACGATCGCAGCGGCGGCCGTATGCGTCATGTGATACTCTACGGTCCCTCGACCGGCGACCCGAGGTTCCTCAGAAGCGAGCCCGAAGACCTCTTGCTCACGTATATCTGCGCGTCGTACGACGAGTGCCGCACGACGTACAAGAATTATGTGTCCGACCAGTATTTCGGAATGCTGTCGGATACATACGATTCCGGCAAGATAGGCAAGGAGCGCATGCACGTGTCGACAGGCCGTCTGCCTGTAGTGGATGCCGACCGTGCGCGCAAGGTAAACGACAAGATACGCAAATACTTTGCCGACGGTCCTACGCCGGCCATGGCGCTGAGGATGTTCAAGAGCAGCGACAATCAGAATGACGCCATACACATGGTATACGCCAACGAGACTGTGGGCGAGACGCTGTCAGGGAACGGTATGGTAACGGTAACACATGCCGATATGGCCCTCTACGAAGAGGCCGGCTCGTCGACCGCCGCACAGCCTATAGCCCTGCTCCAGAGGGCTATGCTGCGAGGCGCCGGCATGTTCTTCTACACCGGCCACGGCGGCGAGACCTCATTGACCGGCACGGACTTCTACAATCTGGGCACCATCAGCGATCTGCATTATCCCCAGCATCCGCTTATGGTACTGGCCTCGTGTCTTACCTATCCCTACGACCGCAAGAACAATACCCTCGCCGCGGCCGCCGTGCTCACACCCGACGGCGGTGCCATGGGCTCGATAGCAGCCTGCCGCGAGGTAATGCTTGAGTACAACCGTCCGTTCAGCAATGCCGTGGGCCGTGCCTACGGTAAGGCTCGCGGCGGCACACATGCAGGCGATATACTTGTGCATGCACGTAATTTCATGATAGACGACGGCATCATGGAGGGCGATCTGGCCTTCAATGAGCTGTGCTTCAACTATTGCGGCGACCCTGCCTTGCCTCTCGCCCTGCCGCATTTCGATATCGAGATAGACGATACGGGCGGCGACAAGCTTGTGTCGGGCAAGGCATTCGATATAAGCGGCCGCGTGGTCGACTCCAACGGCGCCGTGGTAAGCGATTTCGACGGCCCCGTGCTTATCGAGGTCTTCGACGGCGCGATCGACCGCAAGTCGCTTGTCCCTGCGGTAAAAGATCTTGTGACGTGCGACGATAATCTGCTGTGCGAGTTCACGGCGCAGGTGCGCAATGGCCGTATATCTAAGTCGGTCTATCTGCCGTCGCCCACACAGGGGCACCGGCCTTCGCGTATTGTCGTCACGGCCACCGACAGCGACAGCCGCCGCTACGCCGCCGGCGTTCTTCGTAAGAGCGGCATAGAGGATTCGACAGGCGATGACGAGCCGGGCCGCAATGAAGCTCCCGTAATACTCAGCTTCGGCGTGGCCGACGACGATTACATAGAACCCGGCGTGGTCAAACCCTCGTTCACGCTCACGGCCATCGTCGATCCTTCGTCAAGCGGCCTTTCCGTAGGCACGTCGGGCATACGCAACCGCATTACCATCACTTACGACGGCAAGGACAGCAACGCAACGGCTGTAGACGGCATGCGTTATAATCAGGACGGTACAGTGAGCCTGACTCATCAGATCATAGGCGCTACTTTCGGAACACACAGCTACAAACTGAATGTGGTAAACAACGCCGGCCTCTCTACAAGCTCCGAAATAGAGATAAATGTAGGCTCCTACTCCCATAAGGGCACACTGAGCACCGACAGCGAAGGCACGGTGCGCGAATCGGTGGTGTTCGGGCTTGACGCCGCCGCGCCGGCAACGCGCCTTATCGTTGTGGACCACAGCGGCAACACCGTATTGTCGGTAGAGAATCCCCGATTCCCCTATAGCTGGAATCTCGAAGACCTCTCGGGCCGCAAAGTAAGCGACGGCCATTACAGAGCCTGGACTATGCTTGCCGACGACCTATCGTATGGCTCTACGCCTGTGTGCGAGTTTACAGTGATCAGCGGCGCTCCCGGACACGACATAGCAGACAAAGCCCCGACGGAAGCTACAGGACGTACACTCGACCTGAGCGCGGCTACAGTCATAGAGCGCGGCGCATATGCCGGCTGCGACGCGGAGCGTCTGATACTGCCCTCGTCGGGTAAGATCGTCATAGGCGACGGCGCCTTTGCCGGCTCACGCATAAGGCAGCTCATGATCAGCTGCGATGCGGAGATAGGTCTCGGCGCTTTTGCCGCATGCGAGGAGCTCGAAAGCGTAGTGATTACAGGGCAGGCCACGGTGGGCGAATATGCCTTCCGCAACTGTGTGCGTCTCGCAAATGCCGACCTGAGCACAGTGCGCTCATTACCGGCCAAGATCTTTGCCGGATGCGTGTCATTGTCGGAAATTAAGCTAAGCCGTACACTGTCGGCGATAGGCGTATCGGCCTTCGAAGGCTGCGACCTCCGCACAATAGATCTCAGCGACACCTCGGTCAAGACTATCGGCGCATATGCCTTTAACGGCAACCGGCAGCTCACCTCGATAAAACTGCCCGAGGCACTCTCTGCGGTGGGCGAAGGCGCGTTCTTCGATTGCATGTCGCTCGTACAGATCGAGCTGCCCGAGACCTGCAGCCGCCTCGACAGTTACTCCCTCAAGGGCCTGTCGGGCATAGAGTACATAACATTGCCTGAGTCGATGACATATATAGGCCGCAGCGCAATGGAAGGTATGACAGGCCTGAAGGGCATAGATGCAACAGGCCTTGTCTCCGTGCCTGAGCTTGGCGAAGAGGTCTGGTATGGCCTTGCACAGAATGATATCCGCCTCGAAGCGACAGAAAATACAGCCTCATTGTTCGAGAACGCAGCCCAGTGGCGTGATTTCGACATATATTACGAAGACGACAGCGGTGTCGGCGATGTGGCCGAACAGACTACCGGACTGCGCGGACGTTTGACCGGCGGTGTTATAAATATCGAAAGCCTGTCGGAGAATATCGCCGCAGTGGATGTCTACAACGCCTCGGGCATGCTGGTATGCCGCGCCGAGCCTGATTCGCTGACATGCGATATCGATGTGAGGTCGTACGGTGCGCGTCTGTTTATCGTGCGTGTGCGGCTCGCCGACGGTACTTGTGCCAGCCTTAAATTTGTAAGATAATGGGAAAGAACAAGCTAAGGAAATTTAAAGAACTCGAAGACAACCCTCTGGTGCTTCAATATCCCTTCGGCCGTCTTAAGGAGGTCGGTTTCCCCCTTCGCGGAAAGTGGGGTGCTGACTTCTTCGGAAACGACAAGCCCATAGTCCTTGAGCTCGGCTGCGGCAAAGGCGAGTATACCGTAGGTCTCGGCCGCCGGTATCCCGACCGTAATTTCATCGGTATCGACATAAAGGGCGCAAGGCTCTGGAGCGGAGCAACGGCGGCTATGCGCGAGGGAATGACCAATGTCGCCTTCCTGCGCACGTCGATAGAGCTTCTGAGCCAATTCTTCGCGCCGGGAGAGGTGTCGGAGATATGGATTACCTTCCCCGACCCACAGATGAAAAAGGTAAACAAACGTCTTACCGGCACACGTATGCTCGGCATATACCGCGGCATCATGGTGCCCGACGGTGTGGTAAGGCTCAAGAGCGACAGCCCATTCCTTTATGAATACACCCGGCTTATGGCCGCGCATAACGGTCTGAGTGTGGAAGCCGCATCGTCGGATATCTACAAGGAGTATCAGCCCGGCGACGCGCTGGTGGATATACGTACGCACTATGAACAACAGTGGCTCGACCGGGGCCTTACCATCAAATATCTCGCATTCAGGCTCGACGGCCCCACGCAGCTGTCGGAACCGCCCGAAGCCGAGAACATAGAGCAGGACACATACCGCAGCTACTCCCGTGGCTATATACAGATGCCCGGGGAACTTAACGATAAAAACCAATAGAATATGGATCCATTATATCCCTCTCTCATAACAGAAGCCTTGTCGACTGTCCGCTATCCGGGCTCAGGCAAGAGCCTTACCGAGCTCGACATGGTGGCCGACGATATACGTATCGACGGCGAATCGGTAAGCTTCACACTCGTTTTCGACAAAGCTACCGATCCCTTCCGCGCCTCTGTGCTCAAGACTGCCGAGGCAGCTATAAAGATGCGCGCCCCTCATGCCAAGGTTACGGTCAACACGGCCGTGCGCCATGGCGTGGAAGCCGCGCCCAAGCCCCCGGTGCTGCCGGGCGTTAAAAATATCGTCGCCGTATCGTCGGGCAAAGGCGGTGTGGGCAAGAGCACTGTCGCCGCAAACCTTGCCGTGGCTCTTGCCGCCGAAGGTTACCGCGTAGGCATACTCGACGCCGATATCTTCGGCCCGTCCCTGCCGAAAATGTTCGGACTCGAGGGTACGGAGCTGTACATGCACGAGGTCGACGGCCGCAATCTCATCATTCCGGCCGAAGCTTATGGCGTCAAGATGCTATCCATAGGTTTCCTTATCGATCCGGGCAGTGCTGCCGTATGGCGTGGCGCGATGGCGTCTAACGCTCTCAAACAGCTCATAGAGCAGGCCGACTGGGGCGAACTCGACTATTTTCTTATCGACATGCCCCCCGGCACAAGCGACATACACCTTACGCTTGTACAGACGCTCGGCCTTACCGGCACGGTGGTGGTTACCACGCCGCAGCAGGTGGCGCTTGCCGATGCACGAAAGGGCATAGCGATGTTCCGCGATCCGAAGATCAATGTCCCCGTCCTCGGCCTGGTCGACAATATGGCATGGTTTACACCCGAAAAGCATCCCGACGAACGTTACTTCCTCTTCGGCCGCGACGAGGATGTGGATGCGCTCGCCGGGGAATTTGATGTGCCTGTGCTCGCCCGGATACCCCTTGTGGCGTCTGTAGGCGAACACTCCGACAACGGACACCCCATAGTGACCGAGAACACGGCGTCGGCTCTGTCGTTCATACATCTGGCTCATGAAGTGATAGAGGCCGTAGATAAAAGAAACAACGATCTTCCTCCCACAGAGAAGGTCAGAATGAAGTAGGCTGTTATGGAAGACACACGGTATATTCTTGTCCTGAACGGACCCAATCTCAATCTTCTTGGCCGCCGTAAGCCCGAGGTGTATGGCCGCGAGACCCTTGCGGATATAAACGAATGGCTCGATAACGAGTCGTCGTGCCGCCTTGTGCACGAGCAGCGCAACAGCGAAGGCGAACTTATCGATCTGATACATGAGAACGGTTTTGCCGCCGACTGCATTGGTATAGTGCTCAATGCCGGAGCGTATACACATTATTCCTATGCTCTGGCCGACGCTATAGAGGCCGTCGAAGTCCCTGTAGTGGAGGTGCATATAAGCAATATCTTCGCACGTGAAGGTTTCAGGTCCAAGTCTGTGATAGCTCCCGTGTGTATCGGCTCGATATCAGGCTTTGGCAGAGAAAGTTATCGTCTGGCTATAAAAGCGCTGACCGACTATGCCCCGAAAGATTGACATTGACAAATCGGCTCTGACCATAGGTGTCGACGGCAAGCGCGCCGTGCTCAACAATACGGGCCTGGGCAATTACAGCCGTTACTACCTGAATATCATGTCGATGGCTTATCCGTCGACAAAGTTCAGGGTATATACACCCCGTATCGAGGAGAACGAGCGTCTAAGACCCTTGCTTACACGACCCAATATAGAGCTTTTCGCGCCTTCTCTCGCTACGGCTATACAGCGATCGTGGTGGAGAACCATTGATCTGCCCATTCAGCTGAATAAAGATCAGGTAAGCCTCTATCATGGCCTGAGCAACGAGTTGCCGCTTACAATAAAAGGAGTCTGCCCGAGCGTGGTAACCATACATGATGTGATATACCGCCGCTGCAAGGACGATTATTCAGCGATAGACCGCCGTCTCTACGACTTCAAATACAGCCGGTCGGCACGTAATGCGACCCGAGTGGTGGCGATAAGCGAGCGTACCAAGGCCGATCTGATAGCCGACTATGACATAGACCCGGCGAAGATAGATGTGATATATCAGGGCGTTGACCCTATATTTACTCTACCTATAGATACGGCAAAAAAACAGGAGATACGAGAGCGCTACAAGTTGCCCGAGCGCTTTATCGCGGCAGTAGGCACTGTGCAGCCACGCAAGAACCAGCTCCTTGCCGTGCGCGCCCTCGCTCGCCTGCCCGAATCGGTCAGGATGGTAATCGTCGGTCGAATGGACGGCACTTATGGCGATATCGTGCGCCGCGAGATATCGCGCCTCGGCCTCAGCGACCGCGTGATGCATCTTACGGTGCCCTTCAAGGACCTGCCGGCGCTGTATGCCTGCGCGTCGCTGTCGTCGTATACCTCGCGTTACGAGGGTTTCGGATTGCCTGTCGTAGAGTCGCTGACGGTAGGGACCCCGGTCGTAGCCTGCACCGGCTCATGTCTTGAAGAGGCCGGCGGCGAGGGTGGCATATACATCGATCCTGACGACGTGGAAGCCTATGCCGAGGCTGCGATGCATCTGCTCGATGATCAGATATTCTATGACAAGACAGTACGCTTGGGACAGAGACATGTGCGCCGTTTCTCGGCCGATGCCTTTGCCAAAGCCACTATGACGACATATAAAAAAGCTCTAATCAGCGAATTGATATGAAAACACTACTTGTAGTCGGCGCCGGCGGTTTTATCGGCGGATTTATATGCAGCGAAGGACTCAAGCGCGGCTTCGACACCTGGGCCGGCGTCCGCGCGACGACAAGCCGCCGCTATCTTTCTGACGGCCGCCTCCATATCGTCGATTTCGACTATGACAGCCCGACAGACCTTGCCCGACAGCTGCGCGAAGCCGCTCCCGAAGGTGGCTGGGATATGATAATCTATAATCTCGGCGCTACCAAGGCGATGAATTTCGGCGACTTCAACCGTATCAATTTCGAATATCTGCGTACCTTCGTCCATGCGCTCGAAAGCGAAGGGCTTATGCCGCGAAAATTTCTCTATATGAGTTCGCTTAGCGCACTTGGCCTTGGCGACGAGAAAAACTATACTCCGATGGATTCGACAATGACACCGAGGCCCAACACGCGCTACGGCCTGTCGAAGATCAAGGCCGAGATGTATCTTGAGACACATCCTGAGATTCCCTGGACCATATTCCGTCCGACCGGCGTCTACGGTCCGCACGAAAAAGACTACCTGATGATGATAGAGTGCATCGACAGGCATTTCGATTTCGGAGTAGGATATCGCAAGCAGATGCTTACATTTATATATGTCGACGATCTCGTGGCGGCAATGTTCGATGCCCTTGCCAGCGATAGCACCATGCATAAAAAATATATCATCAGCGAGCCAAGGGCATATACGCAGACCGAGTTCAGGTCGATCGTGGCCAAAGCTCTCGGGCGTAAGGCTGTGATACCCGTCAGGCTTCCTCTGTGGGCAGCCTGGGTGGCATCGTTCGTCGCCGAAAAGTGGAGTCATATCACATTGAAGCCGTCGACGCTCAACTGCGACAAGTTCAAGATCATGCGACAACGCAACTGGAACTGTTCGGTCGCCGACGCTCAGCGCGATTTCGGATTAAAGATCGACTATCCTCTCGAGCGAGGTATAGACGAGACCGTGAAGGCATATCTGGCTGAAAAGGCAGCGTCGAAAAGCAAGAAATGAAAGCTCCGCGATGGTCGGCCTGGGTGGCCGTTGCAGTGTGCCTGCCACTCGTTTCCATGCCCTGGCTTATTTCGGACAGCGCGCCCGACAGAAGCACGGAGGTAATGCTGTGGCTGTATCCTCTTGTCGTTGTTCTCGGCGCATTCTGTGCATGGAAGTCTATGCCTGAGCGCCCCGAGGTGTTCTGGATACTTATCCTTGTGATAGCTCTCGTGCACGCCGCCATGTGGGTGCTGGTCAATCCTCTTATAGTTACGGCATTATGACAATCGACGATTATATTGACCTGCATATCGATGCGGAGCCGGCATTCCTGCGCTCGCTCTATCGCCGCACACATATAGAGCGTCTTTATCCACGCATGTGTACGGATCATACTCAGGGGCGCCTGCTGTCCATGCTTACCGGCATGATACGTCCCGGCCGCATAATCGAGCTGGGGACATTTACCGGCTATTCCGCGCTGTGCATGGCCGAGGCGATGCCTGAAGGATGCCACATCGACACTGTCGAAATCGACGACGAGTATGCCGACGACATAAGGCAGACATTCGACGAGGCCGGCTACGGCGATCGTATAAGCCTGCATATAGGCGACGCGCTCGAAGTGTTGCCGAAGTTGCTGGCGACCAACAGCTACGACATGGCCTTTGTCGATGCAAACAAAAGACACTATACTGAATATTACCGTCTGCTACGCGATGCGATGCCTGTAGGGGCCTATATTCTTGCCGACAATACTCTATGGGGCGACAAAGTGACCGATGAATCGGCGCACGATCCGCAGACCAAAGGAGTGAAGCAGTTCAACGACACTGTGGTTTCCGATGCCGGCGTGAGTAAAATAATAATACCCGTCCGCGACGGCCTGACAGTGATAAAGATATGCCGGAAATGAAGCTCGGCCGCCAAGCCGGGTAATATGGCTAAATGACGTAAGCCACTTCTTTGAAGGCGTAGGTTTTGCCGTCGGAGAGGTGCAGTGTGCCGTCGGTGTCGATATCGGTAATCGATGCCTCGAAGTGTGTGCCATCGGGCAGCGCGAATGTATAAGCCTTGCCGTCGCCACGGTAGAGTCGCGACAGATAAATCTTTTTCAGAGCCGCCGCGTCGCCGTTATAATTGTCGACATAGTCCGCAAGACGGCCGGCCAGACGCTCGAGCAGTGGCTCCAGTGCCGTGTCATGACCGATAATCTGTGCTACGGATATAGGGTTGGGCGCGTCCGACAGGAATTGTGTCTGGTTGATATTGAGCCCTATGCCGGCTATCGAACGGTGTATGTGCGGACCGAAGAGCTTGTTCTCGATCAGAATGCCGCAAATCTTGCGGTCGCCGACATATATATCGTTAGGCCACTTGATTTTAGCCGACATACTGGTATGCGCGATGAGATCGTCGACGGTATCGGCAATGGCGAGCGACACGAGCATTGAAAGCTCGAACTGCCTTGCTGCATGCAGCCTGTCTGGTCTGAAAAGCTGCGAGAAGGTAAGGTTTTTGCCCGGCTCGGCTTCCCATGAGGCGCCACGCTGCCCCCGTCCGGCCGTCTGCATACGTGCGGCAAGGACGGTTCCTGCCGGCGCGTCGGGCATGGCGTCAAGCTCGACGTTTGTACTTGCGCATTCGTCGAGCCATAGTATAGCCGGAGTCATTTATTCAGATATAGTGAGGGTGCGTGAATCGTCGTCGTTGACGGTAATCTTCACGGTCACGGTGTCTTCGGGCAGGGCGGCGGCGATCTTTTCGGGCCATTCGATAAGACAAACGGCGCCGGAATCGAAATAATCCTCGATGCCGAGTTCGATGGCTTCGTCGAGATCCTCGATACGGTAGAAGTCGAAATGATAGATGAGTTCGGCTGTCGTGTCGGAGCGATATTCATTGATAAGGGCGAAGGTGGGCGAAGCAGTCTCTTCGGAATCAACGCCGAGTACACTGCAAAGAGCGTTGATAAAAGTAGTCTTGCCGGCTCCCATGTCGCCGTAGAACGCAAATACGGTATTGTCGCCCATGAGCGAGGCAAATTCACGAGCTGCGGTTTCGAGTGAAGCGGTGTCGGGTATATTGATTGTTCTCATTTTGGTGAAAGAGTTATGATAGGCACAAGCATTTCTTCCATGGATATTCCTCCGTGCTGGAATGTGCCGGTGTAGTATTGTACGTAGTAATTGTAATTGTTCGGATAGGCGAAGAAATCGTTGGGCACGGCAAAGATATAGGCTGTCGAGACATTTGGAACCGGCAGTCCGTAGCGAGCCGGGCTCTTGATTTCATAGACATGTTTCGCGTTGTAGGCCAGATTCTTGCCGAGCTTGTAGCGGAGGTTGGTGTTGGTGTTCTTGTCGCCTACCACCTTTGTGGGGTTGTCCACACGTATGGTGCCGTGATCGGTGGTAAGCACTATCTTATAGCCGCGAGCCGCTATGCGGCGGAATATCTCGAGTGCCGACGAATGTCGGAACCACGACTCTGTGAGCGAGCGGTAGGCTGCGTTGGTGGCGGCGAGCTCGCGGATCATCTTGGATTCCGTACGAGCATGCGACAGCATGTCGATGAAATTGAACACTATCACATTGAGATCGTTGGCTTCAAGCTGCGAAAAGTCGCGGAGCAGACGTTCGCCGGCCGCCGAATCGTTGATCTTGTTATAGGAGAATTTGCATTTGCGGCGATAGCGCTCGAAGAGGGTGGCGATAAGCGGCGACTCGTTGAGGTTCTTGCCCTCCTCCGAGTCCTCGTCGACCCACAGGTCGGGAAACATCTTTTCGATCTGCGCCGGCATGAGACCCGAGAATATCGAGTTTCGGGCGTATTGAGTCGCGGTGGGCAGTATCGTGGTGTAGAGTCCTTCGTCGAAGGTAAAGTATTCGGCGAGATACGGTTTGATGGTGCGCCACTGGTCGAGACGGAAATTGTCGATGAGTATGAAGAACACTTTTTCTCCTGCATCGAGAAGCGGAAATATCTTGCCCGGCATTATCTGGGGGCTCATGAGCGGACGATTGTCGTTGTCGGTCATCCATGACTCATAATTGCGTCGCACCCATTTGAAGAACTCATTCTCGGCTTCGCGCTTCTGGTTCTCGAGCAGCTCGAGCATGTCGTTGTCGGATGCGGCGAGCTCCATTTCGCGGTACACCAGACGGTTGTAGAGCTCATACCACGCCTCGATGCTATCGGCCGAATTGATGAGCATGCCGAGCTGTCCGAATTCCTCGCGATAGTCGCGGCCTGCCTTTTCCGATATCAGGCGGTCGCTGTGAAGGTGCTTTTTGATTGCGATGAGTATCTGGTTTGGATTGACAGGCTTTATAAGATAATCGGCTATCTTGCTGCCGACGGCCTGGTCCATGATGTTTTCTTCCTCGCTCTTGGTTATCATTATTACAGGCGTTTCGGGACGCAGCTGTTTGATCATGGCGAGGGTCTCGAGCCCGGTAAGTCCCGGCATGTTTTCATCAAGTATGATAAGGTCGAAAGGCTCGGCTGTGGCCATGTCGAGAGCGTCGCGGCCGTTGTTGGCGGTCACTACGTCATAGCCTTTATTGCTCAGAAACAGTAGGTGGGGCTTGAGAAGATCTATTTCGTCGTCGGCCCACAGGATTCGTTGGCTGCTCATACGGCAAAGTTAAGCTTTTAATCGTTAATAAGCAATAGCGGAGCCTCGGGTCCGAGGTTGAAAATGAGGTCGAGTACCGACAGCGAGGGCATGAAGCCGTGTCGGTCCGACCAAATCTGGCTGTAAGGACGGCTGAGGGCAATTTTAGAGAAGTCGGTGCGGCGGTAGTCGTGGATGTCGTCGCCCGTCTTTTCACACATTGGCGCTATGCCGAGTATCTTTCGTATTATTGCGTCGGCTTCGAGCACGAGGTCAGTCACGGGTCTGTGCTCAGGGCTGAAGAGTGGAGCAAAGCGGTCGATGTAGAACTCGAAATAAGGCGTGCGCGAGTATGCCGATTCGAGAGCCTGCATGTGTACTTCCCACCATCGGCCGTGGTCGGAGACGGTAACACGGTCCCATGTGAGGTTGCCGGCCATAAATGCGCCTTCGGGACGGCTTACCGGCACTGTGAGACGCAGTTCGCCGTCGGTTCCGGCGATGGAGTAGCGGTGGACCGACTTGAAGCGTTTGTCGTAGCGCAGTGAAGTGTCGATTACCGACCGTTCGTACTGTGCGGCAAGCTTATAGTATGCCACGCTGCCGAAGAGCTGTGGCGGCAGCAGGGCGCAGATGTCATCGGAATATCGGCAGAGGGGCGACCTCATTTTTTGTCGGGATTGGCGCTGTGCAGGAAGCGGCCGAAGCGTATCTTGCCGTCGAACAGACCGCGTGTGGGATCGAAGGATGCCAGCACTATCATGGGTGTGCCCACGACATGATCCTCGGGCACAAAGCCCCAGAAGCGCGAGTCCTGTGAGTTGTCACGGTTGTCGCCCATCATGAAGTAATAGTCCATGTCGAAGGTGTAGGTGTCGGCCGGTTTGCCGTCGATCATCACTTTGCCTGTGGCCTCGTCGAAGGTAGCGTCGTGTCCTTCGTAGTTGCGGATGCAGCGTTGGTAACGGGTCCATGCGTCGCGGTCGAGCTTTATTGTATCGCCTTTGCGCGGCACATAGAGGCCATCGTCGCCGCCGTAGTCCGACAGTGTCCAGCTGCCTTCGCTGCCATAGGGGAAGAGCATGGCGTTGAGCCCCGAGTCATAGAAGTTGGGGGCTATCTCGTTGAATTTGACCACATCGGTCAGCAAGCCTTCGGCTTTCATGGTGTCGATCATCTCGGCGGTCAGAGGGGCCATGTAGGCCATCTGAGAGATGGATGACGCCGGCAGGAATGCTGCGAGGTTGTTGCGCGAGGGTGTGCCGGGCTGGTATGCGAAAATGTCGGTGTTGGTTATGTCGAGAGCTTTCAGATCGTCCTCGGTAAGCGGCCGCGAGGTGGTAAAGATGTAGTTGAACTGCACGTTGTGCGGAAACTCGCGCGCCTGGCCGTCGATATATATTGTATCGCCCTTGATGCTGATTCGCTGGCCGGGGAGAGCTACGGCGCGTTTCACGAAGTTCTGACGGCGGTCGACAGGACGGTATATTATATCGCCGAAACGGGTCTTGTTGGTGTTGACCTCTTTCCAGCCGTACTGGTCCACGAGGAGGTCGTAGTACTGGGGCGTTTCTTCGAATTTAGTAGCCACGGTGTCGCCGGCAGGGAAGTTGAATACAACTATATCGCCTTCGGCAACGTCGCGGAGGCCTTTGAGTCGCTTGTATTTTACCGAAGGATTGTCGAGATAGGATTTGAAGCCGAAGAGCGAATTGTGCACCAGTGGGAAGTTGACGGGAGTCATGGGTACACGCGGGCCGTAGACCATCTTGTTGACCCACAGGTAGTCGCCGGTAAGGAGCGTCTTCTCAAGCGAGCTTGAGGGTATCTGATAGTTCTGTCCCACGAAAGCGAACACGAAGTAGACCAGAATGAGGGCATATACGATGGCATCGACCCAGCTCATCACAGAGCGAGTGAGCTTCGACTTGCTGTTTTTCCACCAGGTAAAAGGAATGTATCCGGTAATGTAGATGTCGAAAAGCAAAAGTTCGAAGACGGCGAGCCACCATGTGCCCATCCATGCCACCCAAAGGAAGAATATAAGGCTAACAAGGCCGAAGCGAATCCAGCGTGTAGGTTTGTTGTCTTTCACGCGGCGGATGAAATCTTCGGCGAAAGTCATTTTATTGTTGTCTGTTGTGTCCTTGATCATAATGCGCAAAATTACTAAAATTTTTAATTAGCTCCGCAATAAATACAATTAACTTATGTTATTATAGTAGGCGCGTTGCTGAGATCGATGCGAAAATCGAAATGTAGGCGCGATGTTGAAACTGTAAAAACCGGTCAATGATATATATGGTATTCGCTATTATATTTGTTCTGATGCTGGTGTCCGAGCTTATCTACTTCGCTACCGCAAAGAGATTGAATATAGTAGACCAATCTAATCCGAGGTCGTCGCATACCTCTGTTACCCTGCGAGGGGGCGGTATAGTGTTTCTGTTCGGCGTATGGCTTTATGCCGCATTTTTCGGCATCACATATCCGTTGTTCCTGCTTGGCCTGACTATTATCGGACTCGTCAGTTTTATCGACGATATACGGTCGCTGTCGGTGGGCTGCCGTCTGCTGGTGCAGTTTGTGTCGGTGTTTCTGATGCTGTGTCAGCTCGGCTTGCCTGATATTCATTACTGGTGGCTTGTGCCGGTGGTTCTTGTGGTGTGTGTCGGTATTGTCAACGCCTACAACTTCATGGACGGTGTCAACGGTATTACCGGAGGCTATTCGCTCGCAGTGCTGTTGCCGCTGATATATCTCAATCACAGTTACGGGTTTATCGACAACGCATTTCTCTGCGTCGTCGGGATGAGTCTGATCGTGTTCTGTATCTTCAATTTCCGGCGTAAGGCCGTATGCTTTGCCGGCGATGTGGGCTCGATATCCATAGCCTTTATTCTGCTCTTTGCCCTGTGCCGGCTGATTCTTGCGACCGGCGACATGTCATACCTCGTATTCCTGGCGGTCTACGGAGTCGATGCCGTGCTTACCATATGCCACCGCATGCGGCTGCACGAAAATCTCGGCGAGGCGCACCGCAAGCATGCCTATCAGCTGATGGCAAACGAGCTCAAGGTGCCGCAGCTCCTTGTGACGTCGCTTTATATGGTCTTGCAGCTCGCCATATCGGCCGGGCTCATTTTCCTGCCGGTAAACCATTATGTCTACTTTGCCGCTGTGGTCGTGATTCTCGCGATAGCATACATAATCTTTATGAAGAAGAATTATCATCTTCATCGCGAGTATCTTGACTCTAATAATATAAAATCTTAAACATAAGGTAAATATGGCCGAGATAGACCGACGGGAATTTCTGAAGATTATGGTGCCGGCGGCATTGGGCGCGGCGCTGATGCCCGGCGAACTGCTGGCATCCTCAAAAACAGCTGCAAAGACTGCCGGGGGAGTTCTCGACAGGATGCCTGTGTGGAAGGGTTTCAATCTGCTCAATAAGTTCATGCCATATGGCCAGTCGGCCTTCGACGAGCGCGATTTCGAGATCATGGCGCAGTGGGGTTTCAATTTTGCCCGTCTGCCCCTGTCGTATTGGTGTTGGAGCAGAGAAGACGACTGGTACTCTGTCGACGAGAAGGTGCTCCGCGATATCGACAGAGCCGTCGAGCTCGGGCGTCAGTATGGCATACATATCAACCTCAATTTCCACCGCGTGCCCGGCTACTGCATCAATAAGGATGACAATCAGCCGGTAACGACCAATATATTTGAGGACGAAGCGCCGCTCGAGGCTTGCGCGTTCCACTGGAAGCTCTTTGCCGAGCGCTATAAGGACTACAGCAATGCCGACCTTAGTTTCAACCTTATCAATGAAGCCCCTTCGATAGAAGCCGAAAAGTACGACAAGGTGGCTCGCCGGCTCATAAAGGCGATACGCGATGTCGATTCCGACCGCATCATATTTGTCGACGGAAAGGACGTCGGTACTCAGCCTCTTATGACCATTACCGACATACCCGGCGTGGTGCAGAGCGGCCGCGGCTATCAGCCTTTCCTGCTCACACATCTGCGCGCGAACTGGGCCAACGGCTGGGATGCCATACAGAATTACCCGAAGGATAAGGTAACATGGCCTTTTGAGTTCGACGGCCGTATACACGACAAGGATTATCTTCGTGAGGCTTCCGTAGCACCCTGGAAGCCGTGGGTAGAGGCCGGCGGCAAAGTGCATATAGGCGAGTTCGGCTGCCATAACCATACGCCGCATCCCACCGTGCTGGCATGGCTCGACGATCTGCTGTCGGTATTCGACGAGCAGGGCTGGGGCTGGTCTCTGTGGAATCTAAGCGGCTCTTTCGGCGTGTTCGACAGCGGCCGAAGCGATGTGAAGTATGAGAACTTCAAGGGCCGTGCGTTAGACCGCGCCATGCTTGAGGTGTTGCTTGCTCATCTCTGATATCTTATCCATATAATACTACATTCGCCCGGAGCCGGACGCTCCGGGCGATTGCCCTTCTGATGTATGGATTATTATTAAGGGAGTTCGATAGTGACTTTTACGGGGAAGTGATCGGACGGCGTACGAGCCTCGTAGTCGTTGAGCGAGAGCTCGGCCGGAGCGTCGGTGGTGTCAAGTTTGTCGCTCGTGCCCTTGGGCGAACGGTATGTGTCGGTAAGCACGCCGTATTTGTGTACCTTTATCGAGGGGCTGAGGAAGATGTGGTCGATGCGCTCGTCGGTGTATGCGCCGGTCTTGTAGTTGTTGAAGGTGCCGTTGTTCTGATATACGAAATCAGAGGCGTCGTGAGAGTCGACGAGTCCGCACTCGAGGACTGTGCGGTAGGCGTCACTGTTCTGATCCACGTTGAAGTCGCCTGTCAGGAAAGCCGGAAGCTTGCTGCCGAGCTCTTTGATCTTGTCTCTGATGAGCTTGGCGCTCTCGATACGGGCTTTGACTCCGATATGGTCCATGTGGAGGTTGAACATCAGGAACTCTTTGCCCGACTCTTTGTGGCGGAAGTGTCCCCATGTGCAAATTCTTACACATACGGCGTCCCATCCCAGACCGGGGCGGTCGGGGTGCTCTGAGAGCCAGAAATCGCCGTGGTCGATAAGGTCGAACTTGTCGGGGCGGTAGAAGATAGCCGAGTGCTCGCCGCCTTCCTTGCCGTCGTCACGACCTACGCCGATGTATTTGTGCTGCGGAAGCGCTTTGTCGAGATCCTCGAGCTGGCTCTTGAAACCTTCCTGAGTGCCGAAGATATCGAAATCGTGGAAACGAATGAGGTCGGCTACATGCGGCATGCGTCGTTCCCAGCCGTTGCCGGCTTTGTCGTCGTTTCCGTTGAGGAGACGTATGTTGTAGGTGGCGACATTGAATATAGGTCCGGCGGCAGAGGCACACAGTGCTGACAGAGCGACAATGCCGGCGGATAAGATGATGCGTAGTTTCATGTTTATCGGATTTTGTTGGTTTATGGACGCAAAAATAGTCATTTTTAATGAACCGTGCCTCAAAATGGATCATTTAAAATCATGTTTCGAGGTATTACAGATTATTTTTTTTAACTTTGTCTCAGAAATGTAGTTTCCATCTGTAATCCATGCTGAAATATATCCTTAGGTTTATCGCCGTATTTGTCGTCTACGTGCTTGCCGGAGTCATAGGCAAGCTTGTTTTCCTGTCGTTCTACGGCACCGGCGCTGTCGCTGCCGGCGACTGGGCCGATGTGATATGGCATGGCCTTGCTATGGATTGCACGGTGGCAGGCTATCTTAGCGCTGTGCCGGCCCTGCTTATGATAGCATCAGTGTGGCTGCCCGGCAGCAAGTTGCTGAAAGGTGTCTATACCGCCTATTCGGCTCTGACGGCCGTGATATATGCCATTGTATCGGTGGCCAATGTGTGTCTCTACGCTCACTGGGGCTTCCCCCTCGACATGACACCTGTATTTTATCTCACGTCATCGCCGACGGCTGCGGCGGCAAGTGCCACGCCGGGCGAGGCCATATGCTGCATCCTGGGCTTTGCCGTGTTTGCTTCCGTGATATTCCTGTGCCTTTGCCGGATTTGGCGTCACATACATGTCGATGTCTCCTCGCGCCGTGTGGCGGCCACTGTGCTCGGCACCGTGCTCGCAGCGGCTCTCTTTATCCCGATCCGCGGAGGATTCACTGTGTCGACCATGAATCCGGGCCGGGCGTATTACAGCCAGCGCGCGCTGCTCAATCACGCAGCAGTCAATCCGGCTTTCAGTCTTTTGTATTCAGCCACACATCAGGCTTCGTTTGGCAAGCAGTTCCGCTACTTCGACAATGAGCGTGCCGGGGAGATATTCGGGAGCATGACCACTGCAGGCTCGGCAGTCACAGATACTCTCGTAGAGGGACGCCCCGACATATATCTTGTCATTGCCGAGAGCTTCTCGTCGCATCTCATGCCGTCGCAGGGAGGCGAAGCCATAGCCGTGTGCCTCGATTCCATGGCCCGTGACGGTGTGCTGTTCGACAATTTTTACGCCTCGAGTTTCCGTACCGACCGTGCCCTGCCGGCTATTCTCGGCGCTATACCGGGACAGCCGACCACAAGTCTTATGAAATATGCCGACAAGACCGAAGGGCTGCCGTCGCTGCCCCGTGCGCTCAAAGACGCCGGCTACAGTATTAAATATTATTACGGCGGAGATGTGAACTTTACCAACATGAAGTCGTATCTTGTCAACTGCGGCTTCAATGATATTGTGTGTGACAAGGATTTCGCTCTCGCCGACCGTACCGGCAAATGGGGCGCGCACGATCATCTTCTGTTCCGTCGCGTACTCGACGATGCCAGGACGGACACATCGGACAGCCCACACTTCAGGGTAATACAGACCTCGAGCAGTCACGAGCCTTTCGAGGTGCCTTATGCCGGCCGTCATAGCGATCCGGCGGCTAATGCGTTTGCCTATACCGACAGCTGCATAGGCGACTTCGCCCGTAATGTCGCTGATCTGCCGCGCAGATCTCTTATAATTATAGTGCCCGATCATTACGGGTGTTATCCCACCGGCCTCGACAGCGAAGAGCAGCGCCATCATGTGCCTATGGTGTTCAGCGGCAACGCGCTTACACGCCACGGTGTGCGCATAGACAGATTCGGCAGCCAGCCCGATCTCGCCGCGACTCTGCTCGGGCAGCTCGGCATAGATGCGTCAGATTTCGTTTTCAGCCGCGATATGCTGTCGGATATCAGCTCTCCGTTTGCCTTCTATTCGTCGCCCAACGCCATATCGCTGAGCGACAGCACTGCTACCGCAACAGTAGATATTGTGAGCGGACAGATTACCGGCGACAGTGTGAATGCCGACAAGGCCAAGGCATATCTGCAGAAACTATACGATTATCTTGATTCACTTTAATGGACTTTCTGATAGACATAGATACTAATATATTCCTCTTCTTCAACGGGATGCACTGCGATTTCGTCGACCGCTTCATGAAGCTGTCGTCCGATCGCTTTGTTTGGGTGCCACTGTATGTATCCCTGCTCGTCGCGCTCGTGCGTATGTTCGGTTGGCGTAAGGCTGTCATCATAACACTTGCGGCTGTAGCCGCCGTGGCGGCTTCCGATCAGTTGTGCGCCACGTTCATACGGCCTGAAGTACAGCGTCTGCGTCCTGCCAATCTCGAGAATCCCCTGAGTGTCCTTGTGCATGTGGTCGACGGCTATCGTGGAGGCAGCTATGGATTCCCGTCGTGCCATGCAGCAAACACTTTTGCCCTTGTCGGGCTTCTGCTGCCGGTGGTGCGTAATATGCGATTCAGTATCGCTATGCTCGTGTGGGCCTTGCTCAACTGCTATTCGCGCATACATCTCGGGGTGCATTATCCGGGCGATCTGCTTGTGGGTGGGCTTATAGGCGTTTCGATAGGGCTGATCTGCTTCTATATCGTACGGCTTATAGCTTTTGGCGGCAATATTGCGTCGGGCCGGACGAATGTATATCTGAGGAAACCTTTTTATAGCAGCGATATCGTCGCTGTCGTGTTTATAATGACATTGGCAGTCATTCTGTTGGCGTCGATATGAAATCTGTACAGAGAAATTGCTTAAATAATTTTAACACAAAAAAGTTTTGAGGTAGTGAAATTATCTCTAATTTTGTAATGTGAAACGTGACCAAAGTTAAGTAAACTGCAGTAGAACGCTGCAACAATCCAATACGCATCAGAACTTTTGTGTCACTGATCCCGGTCGCAGCCGGAATTGGCGGATAGAGTTCCGCTGTAAAATTGCATATAAGGATTTGATAAAACATCATGGACATTAAATAGTTGTTTTATAGATAATTGTGTATTAGGAACAGGGCGTCGTGAGACAGCTCTGTTTCTGTTTTTAGTTCGCAGAGATTTTTGGGAGCATATTTTGAGAAGCGAGAAATTTTTTATATTTTTGCGTTTGTAACTAAAAGATACATATTCCATGAAAAAGTTTATCAATGAGTTCAAGGAGTTCGCAATGAAGGGCAATGTTGTCGACATGGCAGTCGGTGTGATCATCGGCGCCGCATTCGGCAAGATCGTGACTTCGTTGGTCAATGACATCATAATGCCTGCTATCGGTATGCTTACCGGCGGCATTAACTTCAGCGATTATAAATGGGTAATCCAGGAAGGTGTTAAAAATGGCGAAGAGATAGTGACTCCCGAAGTAGCTATTACATGGGGTGCTTTTGTCCAGACGATTTTCGACTTCCTGATCATCGCCTTCTGCATATTCGTCGCTATCAAGTTTATCAACAAGCTCAAACGCCAGCCGGCACCAGAACCCGAGGCTCCTGCCGCTCCTGCCGAGCCGACAGAAGAAGTCAAGCTCCTCACAGAGATACGCGACCTCCTGAGCAAGAAATAATGACAGGGCGACCGCTCTATCTTATAGGCTTCATGGCCTCGGGGAAAACCACCCTGGGGCGTGCTCTGGTGGCAAGTATGCAAGGCTACAGCTTCATAGATCTTGACCAGGCCGTAGAAGAGAGAGAAGGCAAGAGCGTGAGCGCGATATTCGCCGACTGCGGAGCTGAATACTTCAGACAGGCTGAGCGCGAGACCCTGCGACAAGTGTCGGGGCCGGGCTGTATAATAGCATGTGGAGGCGGTACGCCCTGCTATGCCGACAATATGGACTACATGCTCGCCCATGGCTATGTGGTGTGGCTGCAGGCCGACGATGAGGTAACAGCGCGACGGCTGAGGCTTGCTCCCGGCCAGCGACCTCTTGTAGATTCTCTGCTCGACAGGCCCGAAGAGCTCAGGAAACATATTCTGAGGCTACGCAGCGAACGGTCGCCGTTCTATAGCCGTGCAAACGCCGTGTTTGACTCAAATCGTCTGGAAGATAAAGAGCAGATAGAGCAGTCGTGCAAGGTATTTGTCGACGAGCTGTGGGCGCCATATATTAAAACCATAAACTGACCATGGATGCTCCTATACCACTTGAGGAAGTATTAAAGGCCACAACTGTGGCGCGTCAGGCTGTCGTTGGTCTCCCGGCCTCGAGAGGCTTGCTCGACCACCGCTTCCCACTGACGCCCGAGGGCGCCGGGATGCTGGTGTCGCGTGGCTTTCGCGTGAAAATGGAGCGCGGAGCCGCCGAACACATTCATTACAGCGACGAGGCATATACCCGTTGCGGCGTTGAGATTGTAGAACGTGCCGATACGTTGGCTGCCGATATCATAGTGTATCTTCCGGCGCTCGATCTCGCCGACGCGCGTATGATAAAGCGCGGCTCGCTGCTGCTGACCTTCCTTCATGCAGAAGAGAAGGATGCAGAGGTGCTCCGCACGCTTCTGCGCCGTCATGTCATAGCCCTTGCTCTTGAAGAACTGACCGACGATGCCGGCCGCAAACCCTTTGCCGATATACTGAAAGAGATCGACGGCCGCGCCGCGATAGCCATAGCGTCGTCGTTGCTTGCCGATGCGATACATGGCAAAGGCATACTGCTTGGCGGTGTTGCCGGTGTCGTGCCGTGCGAAGTCATGGTAATAGGCGCCGACATGGCAGCCATTTCGGCGGCTCAGACTGCAATGGGCCTGGGTGCGATAGTCAAGATTTTCGACAGTAACGTGTACCGTCTTCGCGAGGCCCTGCGTCTGCTCGGACCGGGCGTGACAGGCTCGTCCTTGCATCCAAGGGTATTTGAGAACGCTCTCCGAAGCGCCGACATAGTGGTGGCTACAGATGCTGCAGGGCAGGGCGGAATAGTGGACGCGCAGCTTACCGGCCTGATGAAGCGCGGAGTGATATGCTTCGACCTTACCTCGCATCCGGGTCTGGCGTTCCCGTCGCTGCAGATAATAGATCTCGACCTTGCTTCGCCCTCCGACAATACATCGGGCCCGACACGTCTGTGTTATGTCAACGCCGGCAATGCAGTGCCGAGAACAATTGCCATGGCCCTGAGCAATACCTTTGTGACCATGCTCGACGACATACTCGTGTGCGACGGTGTCGCCAATGCCCTGAAACTTAATTCCGGCCTTCGCTCAGCCGCTTTCGCATTCCTCGGCAAGTGCGTGAACCGCCGCGTGGCGCGCCTGCTCGACATAAGGATGGTGGATATTAATCTTATTCTGCAATTCTCATGAGCACGCGCCGGAAATTCTATGTAGTCTGGGTCGGACACAATCCGGGTATCTACGACAATTGGAACGATGCCCAGGAGCAGGTCATAAACTTCCCGGGCGCCAAGTTCAAGTCGTATGACGATATCGACGAAGCGACAGCCGCATATCGCGGCGATCCTCGCGAACAGCTCGGCCTCATGCGTGCCTTGTTGCAGCACAAGCCCGATTATAATCCTTCGGAGCGCGACTACAGCAAATTGCCGGGAATAAGACTCGACGCCATAGCTGTAGACGGCGCCTGTGCCGGTAATCCGGGCCGCATGGAGTATCGTGCGGTGCGTGTGGCCGACGGTTCCGAAGTGTTCCGCATAGGCGACAAGACGGAGCTGACCGGGACGAATAACATAGCCGAATATTTAGGCATGATACACTTGGCCGCATTGCTTGCCCGTAGCGGCGACTTTACGACACCGATATATACCGATTCGCGCAACACCCTCGCGTGGCTGCGCCGAGGACACTCGAAAACTACACTCGCCTCTACCCCGGAAACCGCCAAGACCCTCGAGCTTCTCGCCCGTGCAGATGCGTGGCTTGCGGCAAACGGGCCTATACGTAATCCTGTAATCAAATGGCCTACCGAAGAGTGGGGCGAGATTCCGGCTGATTTCGGTCGAAAATAAACTGCTGAAAACTACTATAATATGAAACGTCTCAATATTCTCAAAAATGACCCGTGGCTTGCCCCGTATGCCGGAGCAATCGAAGGACGGCACGAAGATGCCGTCCGTAAGCTGAAACAGCTTACGGCCTCGTCGGGTACTCTCTATGATTTCGCTAACGCTCACAAATACTTCGGCCTGCACCGGCAGCACGACGGCTCGTGGGTGTTCCGCGAGTGGGCTCCCAATGCCACTGCCATAACACTCATCGGCGACTTCTCCGGCTGGAAAGCCTTGCCTCAGTACAGCCTCTCCAAAGCAGACGGTGGTCTCGGCGGCGTATGGGAAGGACATTTCGCCGCTGACGAAATTACTGACGGTCAGCTCTACAAGATGCTCGTGGAGTGGCCCGGCGGTAAGGGCGAGCGTATACCGGCCTATGCCACAAGAGTGATGCAGGATCCTGAGACTGCGATATTTTCAGCCCAGGTCTACTCGCCGAGACGCTCGTTCGTATGGCACGACAAAAATTTCGAGCCCGACACATCGCCTCTGCTCATATATGAATGCCATATAGGCATGGCGCAGGAGAAGGAAGGTGTCGGCACATATGAGGAGTTTCGCAAGAACATATTGCCGCGTATCGAGAAGGACGGCTACAATACCATACAGATCATGGCCGTGCAGGAACACCCGTACTATGGTTCCTTCGGCTACCATGTGTCGAGTTTCTTCGCTCCCTCGAGCCGTTTCGGCTCTCCCGAGGACCTGAAACGCCTTATCGACGACGCTCACCGCCGCGGCATAGCCGTGATCATGGATATCGTGCACAGCCATGCCGTGAAGAATGAGAACGAAGGCCTCGGACGTCTTGACGGCACCGTAGACCAGTACTTCCATTCCGATCCCGGACGTCGCGAGCATCCGGCGTGGGATTCTCTGTGCTTCGACTATGGCAAGGACGAGGTGCTTCACTTCCTGCTGTCGAACTGCAAATACTGGCTTGAGGAGTTTCATTTCGACGGTTTCCGTTTCGACGGCGTCACATCGATGCTGTACTTCGACCATGGTCTCGGCAAAGCTTTCGGCAGTTATGCCGACTACTACGACGGCGGACAGGACAAGGATGCGATAGTATATCTTACCCTTGCCAACCTGCTTATCCATGAGGTGCGCCCCAAAGCCATTACAATAGCCGAAGAAATGAGCGGCATGCCGGGCCTGGCTATATCGTTCAAGGACGGCGGCATAGGTTTCGACTACCGTATGGCCATGGGCATACCCGACTACTGGATAAAGACCCTGAAAGAAAAAAAGGACGAGGACTGGCATCCGTCTTCGATTTTCTGGGAGCTGACAAACCGTCGGGCCGACGAAAAGACCATATCCTATGTAGAGAGTCACGACCAGGCTCTGGTAGGCGACAAAACGGTAATATTCCGCCTTATCGACTCCAAGATGTACTGGCACATGATGCTCGGCGATAACGATACCGATGTGGCACGAGGCATAGCCTTGCACAAGATGATAAGGCTTGTCACACTGGCGACGATCAATGGCGGCTACCTTAACTTCATGGGTAACGAATGGGGTCATCCCGAGTGGATCGATTTTCCGCGTCAGGGCAACGGCTGGAGTTACAAGTATGCGCGCCGTCAGTGGGATCTGGTCGATAGAGAAGATCTGCAGTACCGCTTCCTCAATGCTTTCGACAATGCCATGATAGAGCTTGTAAGCCGTGTGCACAACTTCCAGAGCAAAGGCATACAGAAGCTGTGGGAAAAGGACGACGACCAGGTGCTGGCATTCATGCGCGGCGAATATGTGTTCGTGTTCAATTTCAGCCCGGTAAAGAGCTTCAGCGACTACGGTATTCTCGCTCCGGCCGGTTCGTATGTGACAGTACTCTCGAGCGACAATCCCGATTTCGGCGGATTCGGCAATATCGACGAGACTGTGACTCATTTTACCATGCCTGATCCGCTTTACGAGCCTGCAGGCCTCGGCCGACTGATGCTGTATATACCTGCGCGCACTGCATTTGTGATGCGTAAACGGCGCAGAAGATTATAATAACCTTAAGATGCTATGGAAAACGCTACAATAAACCGCCGCGAGTTTCTGCGCGGTCTCGGCATTGCCGGCGCCGGAGTGCTCGCTGCCACAAGCCCGTGGCTTTCCGCTTTTTCCGAAGTGAAGGAGACCGCCAAGGAACGTTGCCGTCTCGGTATCATCGGACCCGGATCGCGCGGTCAGTTCCTCATGAACTTTATCGCCACGAATCCCAAGGCGGAGATTGTGGCGATAGCGGATATCTATGAGCCTTCTATAAACGCGGCTCTGAAGATTGCTCCCGACGCTAAAGTATACCGCGACTACCGTCAGCTTCTTGCCGACAAGAATGTGGAGGCTGTTGTGGTGGCCACACCTCTCAACACCCACTATGGTATCGTAATGGATGCCTTCGACGCCGGCAAGCATGTGTACTGCGAGAAAACTATCGGCTATACTATGGAGCAGTGCTACAACATGTACATGCGCCACCTCGAGACAGGCCTCCTGTTCTTCTCCGGCCAACAGCGCCTGTTCGACCCGAGATATATAAAGGCGATGGATATGGTGCACAAGGGCACATTCGGCAAGGTATCGGCCGTAGAGGCTTACTGGAACCGCAACGGCGACTGGCGCCGTGAAGTGCCCTCGCCCGATCTTGAAAGATTCATCAACTGGCGACTCTACCGCGAATCGTCGCGCGGACTGATGTCGGAGCTCGGATGCCACCAGCTTCAGGTCGGCACATGGGCCCTCGGCAAGTTGCCTGACAGAGTAATGGGCCACGGCGGCATAACATTCTGGAAAGACGGTCGCGAGGTGCACGACAACGTACACTGCATCTACGGTTACGACACCGGCGAGACAATAACATACGGCTCGGTAATCTCCAACAAGTTCTACGGACTCGAAGAGAAGATTATGGGTAACCTCGGCACCGTGGAGCCCGAAAACGGTAAATATTTCTTTGAGGAGATAGCGCCGGCTCCGGCATTCCTTCAGATGCTCAACAAATGGGAGAACGATCTCTTCGAAGAGCTGCCTTTCGCCGGCACGAGCTGGGCGCCCGAGACGGCAAATGTCAACAAGGGCGAGTTCTTACTCGGCGAGCGCCCCAAGGCCGACGGCACATCGCTGCTTACCGAGGCTTTCGTAGAGGCGGTAATCACGGGCAAGCAACCCGAACGCATAGCCGAGGAGGGCTACTATGCGAGCCTCCTTTGCCTGTGGGGCTTCGAGGCTATAGAGAGCGGTGCGATCCTGCCATTCCCCGAGCAATACAAAATCGATTATGCTCCCTACGGAACCAAACGACAGGATATTGTATCATAACCGTATAAATGGCAATTTCATGAAGGACATAATATTTACAGTGCGCCGACAAAAGACAGAGCTGATATTCCTTGCCGCATCTTTTGTGATAGCTAATCTTTTCAATCTATATGCGATTGTGGAATATGGCTCTCCGATGAAGGAATTGTTGACATCCTTGTTGTATGTTCTGGTCTTTACTGTCGTAATCTACTTATTAAGCGTGGTTATAAGACTATTGTTTTATGGTGTTCGGCGTCTGTTCTCCAGATGATAGGATCTGTTTCTGCCTGACTTGTGGAAACATGTTGTATAACATTTATGCAAGCTCCTCCGAATACTTATAAACAGGAAATACAAATGGTGCAAATGTAGTATCATAAGACACAAATACCGAGTAGACCTTAAAACCAATTAAAAAATACAATGACAAGCAGAAGAGATTTTCTAAAGACAATGGGGCTGTCGGCCGCCGGTATGGCTCTGGGCGGCATCTCCACGGCCGCTGCATCGCCATTCGCATCCGGGCGTAGTACGGCAGGCAAGCCTGAAAAAGTCAAGATAGCATACATAGGCATAGGCAACCGCGGCGAGCAGAATATCGACGAGTTCGCCCGTACAGGCATGGTCGAGGTTACCGCTCTGTGCGATATCGACATGGGTGCCGCACATACTAAGAAAGTGATGGGCATGTATCCTAACGCACGTCGTTTCCGCGATTTCCGCGAGATGTTCGAGAAAGCATCGGGCGATTTCGAAGCCGTGTGCGCCTCCGTACCCGATCACATGCACTTCCCTATTGCCATGCTGGCTATGGCAAACGGTAAACACATATACCTCGAGAAGCCGATGTGCCGCACATTCCTCGAGGCAGAGAAGATGATGGAGATGGCCCGTCGCCACCCCGAACTGGCAACACAGGTAGGCAACCAGGGCCATTCAGAGGCTAACTATTTCCAGTTCAAGGCTTGGAAAGAGGCCGGTATCATCAGCGATGTCACTGCGATAACGGCACACATGAATAACTCGCGCCGCTGGCACAACTACGATTCGGCCATGCAGCAGATGCCCGGTGGCGAACCGATGCCTGCCGATATCGATTGGGATACCTGGACCGGCCCCTGCGCATACCACGGATATTCGGAGAAATACCATCAGGGCAACTGGCGCTGCTGGTACGACTACGGCATGGGCGCTCTTGGCGACTGGGGCGCGCATCTGCTCGATACCGCACACGAGTTCCTCGAGCTGGGACTGCCTTACGAGATAAGCATGGAGTATGCCAATGGTCACAACAGCTACTTCTTCCCTTATTCTTCGACTATCAAGTTCAGATTCGGAGCGCGTGGCAGCATGCCTCCGTGCGATGTCACATGGTACGACGGCCTCGACAATCTGCCGCCTCTGCCTGACAACTACGGCGCGTCGGAGTATAATCCCAACGTACCCTCTACAAATCAGGGCAATACTCCCGTGAGCAAGCTTAACCCCGGCAAGATAATATATGGCCGCGACCTTACTTTCAAAGGCGGCAGCCATGGCAGCACTCTATCGATGATTCCGTCGGCAAACGCCAACGATATCAAGAGCAAGCTGCCCGAAGTGCCGAAGAGTCCGTCCAACCACTATGTCAACTTCCTGCGCGCATGTCAGGGCACGGAGAAGACCCGTTCGCCCTTCGAGATCAACGGCGTGCTCAGTCAGGTGTTCTGCCTTGGCGTTATAGCCCAGAGGCTCAACGACAGACTCTACTTCGACACCCGTAGCAAGCAGTTTACCAACAATGACTTTGCCAACGCCCTGCTGAGCGGAATGCCTCCGCGCAAGGGCTGGGAAGACTTCTATAAATTAGTGTGACAATACAGACGATCATATAGTTATGAAAAAGAATATATTACTCTTTATCGGCCTGCTCCTTGCGGCGGCTGTTTCGGCGCAGAACTGGCAGCCGCTCTTCAACGGGAAGAATCTCAAGGGCTGGACACGCATAAATGGCAAGGCCGAGTACTGCGTCGAAGACGGCGCTATAGTGGGTACCACGAAATGCAATACCCCCAATACATTCCTGTCGACCAATAAAAACTATGGCGACTTCATACTTGAGTTCGAGTTCAAGGTCGACGACGCCCTCAACTCCGGCGTGCAACTGCGCAGCCACCGCAAGAAGGACTACCGCAACAACAAGGTGCACGGCTATCAGTTTGAGATCGACCCTTCGAAACGTGCATGGTCGGGCGGTATCTACGACGAGGAGCGCCGTGGATGGCTCTATCCGCTTACAAAGAATACTGCCGCCCAGTCGGCTTTCAAAAACAATCAATGGAACACGGCTCGCGTAGAGGCCTGCGGCAAAAGCATACGCACATGGATCAATGGTGTGCCTTGCGCAAATCTGTGGGATGATGTCGACGCCGACGGTTTCATCGGCCTGCAGGTGCACTCTATCGGCGATAATAAATCGCTTGAGGGCAAGAAGGTGGCATGGCGCAATATACGCATATGCACAGAGGATGTCGACAAATATCTTACGCCGACGACTGCTCCCGTGGTAAATTGTGTCGACAATGAATTGTCGCCCACAGAGGTAGCCGAGGGCTGGACCCTGCTTTTCAACGGCAAGGACACCAAGGGCTGGAGAGGCGCCAAGCTCGACAACTTCCCCGAGAAGGGCTGGGTAATAGAGGACGGCATACTCAAAGTCTTGTCCTCTGACGGTGCCGAGTCGACAAACGGCGGCGATATCGTGACCGACCGCACCTACAAGGATTTCATCCTGTCTGTCGACTTCAAGATAACTGAAGGAGCCAACAGCGGTATCAAATATTTCGTTGACCCGACGATGAACAAGGGTGCCGGTTCTGCTATCGGATGCGAGTTCCAGATTCTTGACGATCAGCGTCATCCCGATGCTAAACTGGGTGTCAAAGGCAACCGCAAACTGGGCTCGCTCTACGATCTTATCCCTGCGCCCGAAAAGAAACCGTTCGATATCAACAAGTTCAACACCGCCACAATTATCGTGAAAGGCAATCACGTGGAGCACTGGCTCAATGGCGAAAAACTTATCGAGTACGACCGCAACAACCAGACTTTCAACGCGCTTGTGGCTTATAGCAAATATCGCGACTGGCCTAACTTCGGCAATCACAAGGAAGGCAACATTCTCCTGCAGGACCACGGCAACGAGGTGTGGTTCAAGAACATAAAGATCAAGGAGCTCTGATCGAGGCCGCATAGATGTCTTTTCTCACACGTACCATGCCCGACGGCACTCGAGCCTTGTATGAATGGTTCGGAGCCATGCATACGCGCGTGGATATCCTGCTCAGAAGCAGCGCTTACGACTATGATTATCTGCGCGATACCGTCGGTATCATGCGTCAGGAGATATGTGAGATCGAAAAGACAGGCAACCGCTTCGACCCGACGAGCGAGGTGTCGCGGCTCAACGCTCTGCCGGCCGGAGTGAAACACACTCTCAGTCCGCGTCTATATGATATACTGACCCTTTGTCTGCGATACAACAAGCAGACAGAGGGTCTTTTTGATATCACAGTACAGAGCAAGGGACATTCGCCACAGACTATCGGTGGCATACACATCGATAGCGACGGCACGTACAGCCGCGACAGCGAGAATATAGTGATCGACCTCTCGGGCTTCCTGAAGGGCTATGCTCTCGACCGTGTGCGTCCGGTGCTCGAAGAGCGTGGAATTACCGACGCCCTCGTCAATATGGGCAACAGCTCGATAATGGCGATGGGCGATGTGCCCGGGCCGGTCAGGAACGCATGCCTGACTACATCGGGCAACGACAGCCCCGACCGATGCCATATCGTAAACCCTCTGACCGGCGAGATGATAAGAGGCAAGCGGCAGGTACAGGTTGTAACAAATTCCGGTGCCGAAGGCGAGGCCGAGGCCACCCGACGCTTTATCTCTTGTTGTCTGTAGCGGTAATTGCAGGTGTTTCACGATTGAAAATCTTTAAAATTTGAGTCAAAATTTGCACTTGTGGAAATTTTGACGTAACTTTGCACCGCAAACCACAAATGGTACCATGGCCGAGTGGTTAGGCATCGGTCTGCAAAACCGAGCACAGCAGTTCGATTCTGCTTGGTACCTCTTGATAGCCCTGACGCTTTTGCGCCCGGGCTTTTTATTTAGGATATGGCACAGATCAAAAATATTGTTTTCGATTTCGGCGGAGTGATCGTAGACTGGAATCCGCGTTATTTCTACCGTGATATTTTTGCCGATGAGGCTGAGATGGAGTATTTTCTCGCCAACATATGCTCGTCGGCATGGAATATCGAGCACGACCGAGGCCGCACTTTCGCCGAGGGCATGCGTCTGCTTCAGGCCGAACATCCCGAGTACCATCGGGAGATAGGGCTCTATCGCGAAGGATGGCCGACGATGCTGAAAGGAGAGATACCTGAGGCTGTCGAGTATCTGCACAAGCTCAAGGACAGAGATTACCGCTTGTTCGGACTTACGAACTGGTCGGCCGAGACTTTCGATATCGCCTATGAGCGTTTCGACTCTTTCAAGCAGTTCGAGGGCATAGTGGTGTCAGGTTTCGAAAAGATTACCAAGCCCGACCCGAGGCTGTTCGGTATATTGCTCGACCGATACGGTCTCAAGGCCGAAGAATCACTGTTTATCGATGATACAGCGGCCAATATCGACACGGCGAATGCACTCGGTTTCAAAACCGTACATGTCGTTTCGACCGATCAGGCCATACGGGATATCGAAGCCTGTCTAAGCTGAGAGATAAAGGCAAAAAAAATATCCGCGCTCGCGGATATTTTTTTATGTAATGATCGTGTCAGTCTTTTTTGTGAGCCTTGCAGTATGCCTGGCAGGGATGATAGCTGCTGCCATCGAAGCAATGTGTGCAGACGCGCTCCTTGGGCAGACCGATCGAGGCAATAAGATCGTCCATCTTGTTGAACTGTAGCGTGGTCAGGCCCAGCCGGCGTGCGATCTCTTTGACCATGCGCTCGTATTCGGGAGTGCCTGCGGTGGCGTATTGCTCGAGTTTGGCGGTATGGTCGCCCTCGAAGTCCTGGATTATGCGACGGGTTATCAGCTCGAGGTCGCTCTTCGACGATGTGAAACCGATAAACGGACATCCATATACCAGCGGCGGACATGAGATACGTGCATGCACCTCTTTTGCGCCGGCATCAAAGAATGTCTTGACATTGTCGCGTAGCTGTGTGCCGCGGACTATAGAGTCGTCGCAGAATACCACGCGCTGGCCTTTGAGCAAAGCGGCGTTGGGTATGAGCTTCATGCGTGCCACAAGGTCGCGGCGGCTCTGGTTGCTGGGGGTAAAGCTTCGAGGCCAGGTGGGAGTATATTTGAGCACCGAGCGGCGGTAGGGTATATTGTGACCCTCGGCATAGCCCAGGGCGCAGCCTACGCCCGAGTCGGGGATGCCACACACGCTGTCGGCTTCGGTCCGGTCGTTCTTGCCCATGGCGTGGCCTACTGCCTCGCGCATTGATTCTACATTGATGCCGTTGTAGCAGCTTGTCGGGAAGCCGTAGTATACCCACAGGAACGAGCATATCTGCTCCTGCCGGGCGGCTTCCTGAAGTACTTCAAGCCCGTCGGCGCGCAGACGGACGATTTCGCCGGGACCGAGGTCGCGGAGCATGTGGAAACCGAGGTTCTCGAATGCGCCGCTCTCGCTGGTCGCTGCATAGCCGTCCTCGCCGGCGCCTATTGTTATAGGGGTGCGTCCCAGATAGTCACGCGCCGCGATGATGCCGTCTTCGGTCAGTATGAGCATCGAGCATGAGCCTCTTACCTTGCTGTACACCAGATTTATACCTTCTACGAAGCTTGTGCCCATGTTGATGAGCAGAGCCACTACTTCGGTCTGGTTGATTGTGTTTGCCGAGTGCTCGCTCAGGTGCATGCGTTGAGCCAGCAGTTCGTCGGCAAGCTCGCGCAGATTTTCAATCTTTGCGACCGTTACCACTGCATAACGTCCTAAATGGGAATTGATAAGTATAGGCTGAGGATCGGTATCGCTTATCACGCCGAGGGCCGAATTGCCATGGAATTTATCGAGTTCGTCTTCGAATTTCGAGCGGAAATAGCTTCGCTCGAGATTGTGGATACTGCGGTTAAAGCCCCACTCGCGGTCGAAAGAGACCATACCGGCGCGTTTGGTGCCGAGGTGCGAATTGTAATCTGTACCATAGAAAACCTCGTTGATACAAGGCTTGCGCGAGACTGCGCCAAAGAAACCACCCATAGGGAATTGAGCATTGAATTAGGCTGCAAAATTAGTTAAAATTTCGCACATACCCACATCCTCCGGCAATTATTTTTTAATTCAGGTTTGCTTACTCTTTTCTGAATCGGTCAGTGCGTACATCTTCTCGATGAGCATTGAGGCGAGGGTAAGGCCGAATATGGCGGTGGCGTGGGCGAATGTGCCGTTGACGCCGCTTTCGCCTTCCATGCGGTGTGGCAGTGTCTCGGGGCTGTACACGCATCTGAATTTGCGCTTGGGGAAGGCGCCCGAGCGGCGGAAACGTGTCCTGAGGGCACGTGCGAGCGGACAGCCCTCGACATCCCAGAACTCGGCCGTGCGTATCTTGGCCGGATTCAGTTTGCGCGCCGCCCCCATTGATGAGAAAAAAGCCGTGCGTGGCGCCGTAGACGGGTCGGTGCAGCGCAATATCAGGTCGGCCTTGTCGGAGAGCGAATCGATAGCGTCGATTACAAAGTCTTGGCACTCAAGAGCGAAACTCGCCCCATTTTCAGGAGTATATCTGCCCTTTATAGCCACCACCTCGCACGAAGGATTGATGTCGGATATGCGCTCGGCCACAACTTCGACCTTCGGACGGCCTACAGTGGAGTGAAGCGCAGGCATCTGGCGGTTGATGTTCGACATAGCCACATCGTCGGGGTCGACAATAGTGATGTGTCCGACTCCTGTACGTGCCAGGGCCTCGACGCACCACGACCCGACGCCGCCAACACCGAACACTGTCACGCGCAGCCCGGCAAGGCGTTCCATCATTTCTGTCCCGGCCACGAGTGCCGTGCGCTCATTGGCCTCTGTTATCGATTTGTCTGTCATGACGGCAAAATTATAAAAAAATCGCGAGCCCCGAAACATGCCTCTCACGTGCGCATGCGAATAATTATTTGGCACTTTGCGAATTTGTGTGTAATTTTGTGCCTGCTGATTACGCAACAACCAATCACGTGATATGAAATATTTACTTTACGCTGCGTGTGCTGTGGCTTTGGCCGGAGCTTGCACAGGCAACACGCACAAAAATCCATTCATGACGGCGTATACTACGCCCTACGAGATACCGCCATTCGACAGTATCGCTTACAGTGACTATCTCCCGGCCCTCGATGCCGGCATAGCGCAGAAGAAAGCTCAGATCGACTCGATTGTGAACAACCCCGAGGCTGCGACTTTCGAAAACACAATTATGCCTCTCGAGCGTTCGGGCGAGATCCTCGACCGCGTAGCTCTCGTATTCTTCGCTCTCGATGAGTCTAATTCCTCGCCTGAAATGGTAGAGATCGCCGAGACCTTCTACCCCAAATACTCGCAGTTCGGCGACGAAATGACCATGAACGACGCCCTCTTCGAGCGCATCAAGGCTGTCTACGACAATCGCGAAGGTCTCGACCCCGATCAGAAGCGTCTTGTCGAAGACTATTACAAGGACTTTGTACGCAACGGCGCACTTCTCGATGCCGATAAGAAAGAGCAGCTCAAAGCCGTAAATACAGAGCTCGCCAACCTCTACCTTACATTCAATAAAAATCTGCTCAATGCCACCAATGCCTTCGAGATCGTAGTCGACGACGAATCCCGTCTTGCCGGTCTGTCCGAATCGAGTGTGGCACAGGCTGCCGACGAGGCAAAGAGCCGTGGCATGGAAGGCAAGTGGGTATTCACACTCCATGCTCCGAGCCGTCTGCCCCTGCTGCAGTTTGCCGATGACCGCGACCTCCGCGAGCAGATGTACAAAGGATATACTACTCTCGCTTTCGACGGCGAGAACAATAACCAGCCCGTTATCAACAAGATCCTCCAGGCACGTACTCAGAAAGCCGCTATCCTCGGTTTCAAGGATTACGGCTCGTACATGACCGACAATGTTATGGCCAAGACCACCGACAATGCAGAGGATCTTCTGATGAAGATATGGCGTCCGGCTGTCGCACGTGTCCATGAGGAAGTGGGCGAGATGCAGGCTTATGCCGATGCTCACGGCGACAGCATCAAGATCGCGCCCTGGGATTATTACTACTACGCCGAGAAAGTGCGCAAGGAAAAATACGATCTCGACGAAAACGAAGTGCGCCAGTACTTCGCCCTCGACTCTGTGCGCAACGGTATCTTCAACATGGCCGAGCGCCTCTACGGCGTCAAGTTTACCGAGATGCCCGACGCTCCCAAGTACTATCCCGAGGTTACTGTCTATGATGTTACCGACGCTGCCACCGGCGAGCACGTGGCTGTGTTCATGACCGACTACTATCCGCGCGCTTCGAAGCGTCAGGGCGCATGGATGAGTGAGTTCAAAGGCTCATGGCAGAACGAGGACGGCACATCGTCGCGTCCTGTTATATATAATGTAGGCAACTTCTCGCGTCCTTCCGGCGACACCCCGGCTCTGCTGACCATCGACGAGGTGGAGACCATGTTCCACGAGTTCGGTCACGGTCTTCACGGCATGCTCAGCCGCGCACGCCTCAAGAGCCAGGCCGGTACCAATGTCGACCGCGACTTCGTAGAGCTTCCTTCGCAGATCCACGAGCATTGGGCTTTCGAACCTGAGATGCTGCGCACATACGCACACCACTGGAAGACCGGCGATACAATTCCCGACGAACTGATCGCCAAGATCGAGGCTGCCGCAACACACAACCAGGGCTTCACTACCGCCGAGCTCGTGGGTGCAGCCCTTCTCGACCTCCAGTATGGCAAGCTTAACACCACCGAGGATATCGACATAGCCGGTTTCGAGGCTCAGGTAACCGAGAATCTCGGTATGCCGGCCGAGCTTACATACCGCTATCGCTCGCCTTACTTCAAGCACATCTTCGGCAGCGACGGCTATGCTTCGGGCTACTATACATACCTCTGGGCTGAGGTACTCGATGCCGACGGCTTCGAGCTCTTCAAGGAAAAAGGTATATTCGATCCCGAGACAGCTCGTAAATTTAAAGAGAACGTGCTCGAAAAGGGCGGCTCGGTCGATCCCATGGAGCTGTATGTCAACTTCCGCGGACACGAACCTTCGGTCGACGCATTGCTGCGCAACCGTGGCCTCGTTCCACAGCCGGAAGTAAACCTCAATAACAAGTCAGGAAAATAAGAAGAACAGAGCCTTGCCGGTATACAAGCATCCGGCAAGGCCCTGATTTAATACATCCAAACCAATGTTCAGAAGCAATACCTGCGGCGAGCTGAGGCTCAGCGACCAGGGCAAGGAGGTAACTCTTGCCGGCTGGGTGCAGCGCGCCCGTAAAATGGGAGGTATGACTTTCGTCGACCTCCGCGACCGTTACGGTATAACACAGATAGTATTTGAAAGCGAGGACAACCCCGAGCTTACCGAAGCCGCCAACCACCTCGGACGCGAGTATGTGGTACAGGTCAAAGGCGTGGTGGCCGAGCGCACATCGAAGAATCCTCAGCTTCCTACCGGCGATATCGAGATTATCGCCAAGGAGCTCAAGGTGCTCAACCCGAGCGAGGTGCCGCCGTTCACTATCGAGGACGAAAGCAATGGCGGCGATGACCTGCGCATGCGTTACCGCTACCTCGATATCCGCCGCAACCCTGTGCGCCGCAACCTCGAGCTGCGTCACAAGATGACGATGGAGGTGCGCCGCTATCTCGACAGCAAGGGCTTCCTCGAAATCGAGACTCCCATGCTGGTTGGCTCCACACCCGAAGGCGCCCGCGACTTTGTTGTGCCCTCGCGCATGAATCCCGGACAGTTCTATGCCTTGCCTCAGTCGCCTCAGACCCTCAAGCAGCTCCTCATGGTCAGCGGCATCGACCGCTACTTTCAGATTGTGAAGTGTTTCCGCGACGAGGACCTTCGTGCCGACCGTCAGCCCGAATTTACTCAGATCGACTGCGAGATGAGCTTCGTGGAGCAGAACGATATTATCGAGCTCTTCGAAGGCATGGCAAAGCATCTCTTCAAGGTTATCCGTGGTGTGGAACTTACCGAGCCGTTCCAGCGTATGCCCTGGGCCGACGCTATGAAATATTACGGCAGCGACAAGCCCGATCTTCGTTTTGGCATGAAGTTTGTCGAGTTGATGGACGTACTCAAAGGTCACGGCTTCAGTGTGTTCGACAACGCCGCTTACATCGGCGGTATCAACGCCAAGGGCGCCGCTCATTATACACGCAAACAGCTCGACGCACTTACAGAGTATGTTAAGCGTCCGCAGATCGGTGCGAAAGGCATGGTCTATGCTCGTGTGGAGGAAAACGGCAACGTGAAGTCGAGCGTCGACAAATTCTATGATCAGGAAACACTTCAGCAGCTTGCCAAGGCTATGGATGCTGAGCCCGGCGACCTTATCCTCATTCTCTCCGGCGATGATGTGATGAAGACACGCAAGCAGCTTTGCGAACTTCGTCTCGAAATGGGACGTCAGCACGGCCTGCGCGACAAGGACAAATTCGCCTGCCTGTGGGTTGTCGATTTCCCGATGTTCGAGTGGAGCGATGAGGAGCAGCGCCTTATGGCCATGCACCATCCCTTCACACATCCCAAGGACGAGGACATCCCGTTGCTCGACACCGACCCGGCAGCTGTTCGCGCCGACGCATACGATATGGTAATCAACGGCGTGGAAGTAGGCGGCGGTTCGATCCGTATCCACGACAGCGAGCTGCAGGCAAAGATGTTCGAGATACTCGGATTTACGGCCGAGAAGGCTCAGGAGCAGTTCGGCTTCCTCATGAATGCCTTCAAGTACGGCGCTCCCCCTCATGGCGGTCTTGCCTATGGCCTCGACCGTTGGGTAAGCCTCTTCGCAGGCCTCGACAGCATCCGCGACTGCATCGCATTCCCCAAGAATACTTCCGGCCGCGATGTCATGCTCGACGCTCCTGCTTGCCTTGATCAGAAGCAGCTCGACGAGCTCTGCCTAGCTCTTACAGAGCCCAAGAAAAAATAAATGACATAGAGAGGCCTTGCCGTGGCGCCTGTATGGAAGACCGGCATAGCCTCTCTTTTCTCACTCCTTCTCAAGATAATGAAACTTAGCGCAATAATCGATGCCATAGAAGGCTTCGCGCCCCTGTCGCTACAGGAGAAATGGGACAACAGCGGTCTGCAGATCGGGCTCCCCGACGGCAACGGCGAAGTTACGGGTGTGCTCATATGTCTCGATACCACCGAGGCTATCGTGGCCGAGGCCATTGAGCGTGGCTGCAATCTGATTGTAAGCCATCATCCGCTCATATTCAAGGGCTTTAAGCATCTTACGGCTTCAACACCCCAGGAGCGTGCCGCCGCTGCCGCTATCCGTGGCGGCGTGGCTGTATATTCAGCCCATACGAGCCTCGATTCTACTGTCGGCGGCGTGTCGTATGCGATGGCGAGCCTGCTCGGTGCCGAGACCGGAAGTGTCATAGAGCCTGCCGGAGTAGAGTATTACACCGTCAGTGTCATATGTCCGCGCCGTCAGTCGTCCGATGTCCGTCTTGTCCTTCTCGACAGCGAACCGGCATGCACATATGCCGATGTCGATGGCGAGAGTGCCGACCTGTCGGCCTCCGGTTTTGATCCTGTTGCCGGCATTGCCTTGCATCACGAACCGTTGACAGAAGTCAAGGTCGATGTCGACAGCCTGTGTCTCGGCAGAGTGCTCGCTGCGCTTGCCGGTATGCCCGGTTATGACAATATGAAGGTATCGGTAGTGCCGGTGCGCCGCCGCGCATCACAGTATGGTCTCGGTGTGTACGCCACATTGCCGGGCAAAGGCTTGTCGGGCAGCGAGTTCGTGACAGCCTTGCGCAAGGCCTTCGGTACTCCGTGCATAAAGGCTTCCGCATCGTATTCTCCCGACAGAATCATACGCAGGATAGCCCTTTGCGGCGGTTCTGCCCCCGATTTTATCGGTCAGGCTGCACGTGCCGACGTCGACGCTTATGTTACCGCCGATGTGCGATACCACGACTTTGCCGACTGCGCCATGATGAACATGATTGTGTTCGATGTCGGCCATTTCGAGAGCGAATATTGCGCAAAAGATATTTTTTATCACGTTATTACAAAAAAAATTGCTAACTTTGCAGTCTATAAATCGGAAACCGAAACAAATCCGGTAAACTACCTGTAAACATCTATGGCAACAGATAAGAAACCCGAAGCTCCGCGCCCAGTAGAAGAGCGCCTTAAAACACTCTTCGAGCTCCAGTCTATCCTTACCGAGATCGACCGTATACGCAACGTACGCGGCGAGCTCCCCAAGGAAGTACAGGATCTTGAAAACACTATTACCGGCCTTCACTCGCGCATCAAACGCTACGAAGACGAGATCGACGAACTCAAGGCTAAACGTGTCGCTGAGCTCAACAAGATAGAAAACAAGAAATTACTCATCGACCGCTACCGTCAGCAGCTCGACAACGTGCGCAACAACCACGAGTTCGACAACCTGACAAAAGAGATCGAATACGAGACTCTCGAGATCGAACTCGGCGAGAAGAACATTACCGAGATCGACCGCTCTATCGACAACCGTAACGGCGAAATTCAGATAACAAGCCAGCAGATCGAAGACCAGACTCACATCCTCAACGAGAAGAAAGCCGACCTCGACAATATCGTCAGCGAGACTCGCTCGGAAGAAGAGAGCCTTATCGCTCGCGCAAAGAGCCTCGAGCCACTCGTCGACGAGCGTACACTCACAGCCTTCAAGCGTATCCGCAAGAATGCACGCAACGGTCTCGGCATCGTTGTTGTCGACCGCAATGCCTGCGGCGGATGCTTCAACCGCATTCCCCCTCAAAAACAGATCGATATCCGCACACACAAGAAAGTGATCGTGTGTGAGTACTGCGGACGTATCATGATCGACCCCGAGCTCGCCGCCGACGCGAAAGCTCTGCTCCCTAACGAATAACACCAACCACTGAAATACCCGGCTCCGGAAGAGATTATATGCCGGTGGTTTCAATATTATTTGCCTGCCGGAGACTTATAGAGATATGAGTCTCCGGCAAATTTTTTATTCGGACGTTAAGATCTATAATTTTTTTGTAAAAAAATTGTGAGTGAAACTATTTCATGAGCCGAAAAACTTTGTAATTTTGCACATCGAACTAACCAATTGTTAATATAACTACCATGAAAAGAATCGCATTACTTGTTGCTTGTCTGGCGGTAATGATGCAGATTGTTTTTGCGGCCGATGTTACAGTAGTATTCTCAGGCCTGCAAGACGGGGATAAGGCATCTTTGACTATTGCTTCTGACACTTATCTTGCCTCTTTGCCGCTAACGGCTGACGGTACATATGTTTTTAAGAATGTTCCGCAGGGTATGCACAGCGTCAAGGCTGAGGCTGTCGGATATAATGTGCTGGAAGCCTTGACTGTCATAGTAGGGGCTGACGGAAATGTAATACCTTCCGAGCCGCTTAAAATTCCGGTCACAAAAATGTCGGAAGACCCTTCGAAGTGGGTTTTTGAGTGGAAGGAAGATGGCAGTCCGTCGGGCTACACCACCACTGCTAACGTCAATAAACCGGCCGAGATCGAGTTTCTCGGCAAGATGATTGTGCCGGCTGATGTTCCTTCGTTCGGCGTTCTTGAAAACAATTACCATGTCGTCCTTGCAAACGATGGGAAAGAGTGGACACAGGAATATGCCTATCGAATGGTAGAGACTTTTAAAACTCTTCCGATTAGTTACGATAGTGCCAAACCGGCAAAGTTCACTCTTACCGACGATCATCTTACCGACGACATTACCGTCACTGATTTGGGCGACGGCTACGATGTGCGCATATCTGAGGATGTCTTTTACTATGCCAATCCTTTTCTCGTTAATCTCGACGGTGTGCGTGGCCGTTTGTTTTCGAAGCGACTCCACCATGCTCTGACCAATTTCGTAACAGATTTCGGCCGCGACGAAGGCAGAGTTGACGCGATACTGCAAAACCGTTTTGGCTGCCGCGTGCTTGGTGTCAACTATGAGGAACTTACAAAGGGCATAACTGATGAAGATGCCGGATGTTTCCAGCAGTTCAAACCTTCGGAACTTGTCAGCATTATCAATATGTACGAGGAACTGCCCGAAGGTTTCCACAAAATACCGCATCTCAATTGGTTGATCCGTCGTCAGGACGGCCATAAGCATCCGTTATATCCTGAAGCTGCTGCAGTTGCATGGCCTGTCGATAATGGTTATATTGAGTTTATGGAGAGCGCTTTTGATGGCGGAAGCAATCAGAATTTCGATACACTTCGCTTGATTTTACATGAGAAGGCTCACTTTCTTTGGGCTTTTGTTTTCTCCGATGAGATAAAGAACGAATGGATAGAAATCGGTGGTTGGTATCCGGATCCGAATTCTTCGGAAGGCTGGTCTACGACCAAGGATGTGGAATTTGTTACACAGTATGCCCACAGTAAGAATCCCGATGAGGATATGGCCGAATCTATTGCTTTCTATCTTAAAGACCCGGAAAAACTAAGGTCGAGGAGTACAACGAAATATGAGTTTATCCGCGATCGCATTATGCACGGCGTGAGGTATATCTCTACTGTGCCCGACCACCTGTCGTTTGAAGTCCTGAACCTCTGGCCTGATTATGACTATCCGGGCAAAATCAAGCGAGTCAATGTAGTTGTCGACGGAGAAGCCGAGGCCGAAAAGACTGTAACTATGGAGATTGAAATCAATCATATCGATGGTTATGAAGATGGTGCTTCCGGTGCTTATACTCGATTGACGTCTCCGGTATTCTACGATAAGGACGGTAAGAAATATACGCAGTTTGTAGATATCCGTTTTGCCCCGGTCGATGATAATCCATACATTTTAAGGGGTAGTAATACAATACCCCAATACGGCAAGATGGGACATTGGTCTGCCGGCGACATCACTCTGACTGATATGCAGGGCAATGAACGTTACGAAGGACGTAATGACTGTGTGGTTGATGTTTATGTCAACAATCCGCTTGAAGATGTTGAGCCGGCTGTCTACGAGCCGGGAAGCCTTAATTATGAACTCTCAGACATTGAGGTAGAAGGTCGTCATTGTCAGAATCTAAAGGTTACGTTCATAGCCAAAGACAATGTAAACATTATGAGTTCATTTGCCAGAATATACGCCGAGCATGAAGGATTTAATACTGGCTCCGGCTTGACAGATCAATATGGGTCTTATGATAGTCAGACTCAGATAGCCGAAGTAAACTTTATTATACCTGATTACTACCCTTCGGCTTATTATTATCTTCCGTTTATCGAGCTTTATGATGCTGCCAGAACCGTAACTACGATTTACTTCTCGGAATCTCCGCTACATCAGCCTGTGAAGAAAATATTTATCAAGACCCCGAATCCTGATATAACTCATCCTGAGATCGATCTGAATAGAATATCTGTATATGCGGAGCCCACACATCCCGAGGCGCCCGATGGCGAAACTATGGTAACGGTCAATTTCTATGCAAAGGATGATATCTCGGGATTAGGTCCCGTAATGTATTGGTTCATTGATCCGCAGGGCGTTCTGCATGGCAATTATTGGTTCGATCATCGCAATAACGGAACAATGTTCTTCGAAGGAGACCCGACTGTGTGGGAGCATTATCAGATAAAACATATACTTCCGCAGGGTTCGGCTCCCGGTCGTTGGGGAATCGCTCAAATGCAGATTTCCGACAAGGCCTGCAATGAGTATACGTATAATTTTGTCGAGACTCTTATATTCGAGCCGGACAATGATATGTCGAAGTACGTACTCTTCGCCGATATGGACGATTCCGATATGCTGTATCTTAAACTCACATCGGAGAGCGGCAGTCATTTCGGATACAACTACCGCGTGATTCATGAAGAATCAGGCAAAGAGGTCTCGGGTACGTATAATGTATCTGACCCCATGGCTATAAGGGCAATGTCAGCCTCAGGCAATCCGTCTGACATATCGGTCGATGTTTCGAGTCTACCTAACGGAGAGCTTATTGTCATTGCCAATATTCTTGATGAGAACAGAAAGATTGAGACTTCGAAATCGACCAGAGTAAAGAAAGGTCAGACTTCAGTCGCCGGCATTCACGCTGATAATACCAGAATCATGCTTAATGGTAGGACTGTAACGGTGTTCAGCGACAGTGACCGTAACATTTCAATTACCACCATCGACGGCCGACAGACCTTCCGTCATGTTGTCGATGGCAAGACCACATTCGAACTGCCCGGCGAAGGTTTCTATATCATCGACGGCCGAAAATTCGTTGTGAGATAAAGCCAGGGAATACTTATTAGCTCAAATAAATGGCATGTGTCGTATCATATACCGATACATGCCATTTTCATATACATACAAAATGCGGCGAAGGGCTTATTTTTTTGCTACGCTGGATATAGAGGTGTATTTCGCATCAAAATATCATAAAATTTGATTTCTTCTTTGAAGATGTAGTGAAAATTTCGTATCTTTGTGCGCTTTTTAGCGATATTAAGTCAATCACTTGCTCGCGGTTTCATTACTTTGTGATGGATGCCGGGCTTTTCGAACGTAAATAACAAACCACTTATCATACAATGGCAACCTTAGAGAAAATCAGAAACAAGTCAGTGCTACTGTTCGTTATCATCATCGTAGCCCTGCTTGCCTTCATCCTCGGAGACTTCCTTACCTCCGGCAGAACCTATTTCGGCCACCCCACTACAGTGGCCCAGGCCGGTGATGCCACGGTAGAGTACCAGGACTACCAGAACCGCCTTTCGCAAGCCGGCGAGCAGCTTCGCCAGCAGGGTCGCGAAATGAGCAATGATGTGCTGAGCCAGCAGGTCGTTCAGGGCCTTCTCGCAGAGCAGTTACTCAAAAATGAATACAATGCTCTCGGCATTACAGTTACCGACGCCGAGCTCACAGAAGCTCTTACCGGAGCTAACCCCAACCCCCAGGCATACCAGATGATTCAGTATCTGGCCTCACAGCTCGGCCTCCCCGAAGCTACCGGCGCCGCTGTGTTCGATGCCATGCAGAACCCTGCAAAATACAATCTCCCCGTACAGGTCGGCGACGAACTGCGCCGCATCTGGGCTGACCAGGAGAAGCAGATCGAGCAGTCGATGATGCAGCAGAAGTTCATGAACCTCATCACAGGTCTCTATACCTACAACAAACTTGATGCCAAAAGCTTCTACGACGACAACGCCACAACACGCGAAATCGCATATGTGACAAAGGACGTCGCTTCGGTTGCCGATGAGGATATCGAATTTGGCAAATCCGACATCAAGGCATTGTGGGAGTCGGAGAAGCAGATCTACGAGCTCAACGAGCCCCTTACCGAAGTGAACTACATCTATGTCGCTGTAGAGCCCTCGCCCAAAGATCGCATGGAAGCACAGCAGGCCGTTGAGAACGCCCTCCAGGGTCTCCGCACAAGCGAAGGCACAGAGGCAGTCGCTACCGACAGCCGTTTCGTGGTAAGCAATCTCAAGGCTACTTCCGAAAATCTCGCCAAGAGCCTCCGCGACTCTATCGCCGGCAAAGAGCCCGGTTATGCATTCCTGCTCGAAAGAAGCGGCAACAGCTACACCCTCGCCAAGTACATCGGCTCGACCATGGGTGTTGACTCGGCCAACATCTCGATACTGCGTGCCGCTCCCGGCGTCGATCTCGGCCTTCTTGCCGACAGCATCAACGGCGGCGCGTCATTCGCTTCTCTCAACAACGACAGCATACAGAGCCAGGACAGCATCTGGACTCCTCTCGAGAACATCGGTCTCGACGATGCCACACGTAATGCTCTCGCAACAGCAACTGTAGGCAAGGCATTCGTTCTTACCGACAGCGTAAACGGACAGGAGGTAAAAGCTCTCTATCGTGTCAACAAACGTCACGCTCCTGTCAATTACTACGACGTGGCTACAATCGAATACACCATCGATCCCTCGCAGGAAACACTTACCGACCTCGCTACAGCTCTCCGCACATACGTGAGCAACAACTCGTCGGCAAAGGATTTTACCGACAACGCCACAGAGGCCGGCTATGCTATCCTCTCTGATCAGGTAGGTCCCTCGTCGGTTGGTATCGGCAATGCACGCGACTCGCGCAAATTCGTGAAGTGGGCCCTCGATGCAAAGAAGGGCAAGGTATCGCCCATGCTTCAGGACGACCGCCAGAGCTACCTCATCGCAATGGCTGTGATGGACAAATACGACGATTACATGCCTTGGACAAGCCCCTCGATCGCCGATCAGCTTTCGACTCGTGCCCGTAACAACAAGAAGGCAGAGAAGCTGATGGCCGACTACGCAGGCAAGGCTACCGACCTTCAGGGTTATGCAAGCGCAATGGGCGCAGAAGTACAGCGTGGCAACGTGAACATTACCACTCCCATCCTCCTTACCCTCGGCGTAGGCGAGAACGAGCTCCAGGGCGCTATCGCAGCTGCTGAAAAAGGCCAACTCGTTGGTCCCGTCAAAGGCCAGCACGGCGTGATGGTATTCGAAGTGGAGAACATCAACACCGAGAGCCGTCCGTTCGACGAGGCTGACTACGGCACACGTTTCGCCCAGACATTCGGTCTCGGTCGCGCACAGTCGCCCCTGCCCCTCCTCCTTGGCAGCGACAAGGTCGACAACCGTTCGCTCAACTTCGTTCAGTCTGTAGGCGAATAAACTTCGGACAAACGATCATACGATATCAATATAGGCTGTCCCTGCCGGAACAGCCTATATTTTATGCCCTTAATTGACTCATAGACGGACAATAATTCGTAATTTTGCGCTCGGATTTTAAATGACCTTAAAATGAAGAATGCTATTATAACTATAGTACTGCTTGTTGTCTCGAATATTTTTATGACCTTCGCCTGGTACGGCCATCTCAAGCTCCAGGAAATGAAGGTAATATCGACCAATACTCCTCTTTATGCCGTTATACTGCTGTCGTGGGGCATAGCCTTGGCGGAGTACAGCTGTCAGGTGCCGGCCAACCGCATAGGCTTTGCCGGCAATGGCGGAGCATTCTCCCTTATGCAACTCAAGGTAATACAGGAGTGTATTACCTTGATAATATTTACGGTGTTTACAGTTGTGTTCTTTCGTGGCGAGAGCCTGCACTGGAATCACTTCGCGGCATTTGTGTGCCTCATAATGGCAGTGTACTTCGTCTTTATGAAATAGGCTTATCGCGAAGTCACGGCTATGCGGCGCGAGCTCGTCTCGAACGACATGCCGTCGGATGTGATGGTGGCGCGGTAGATGTATATGCCTCTGCCCACTCTGCGTCCTGAGAAGTCGCACAGATCCCAGCTTACAGGAACGGAGAGGAACATGTCGCTGCGGCCGCTCTGAGTGCCGCTCCATACGGGTTTGCCGATAAGGTTGTAGACCGTTACAGCTACCGTTACCATATTGTCCGGCTGGTTGTGGCGCAGATAGAAGTTGGCGCCTGTAGATGCCGGGTTGGCGTCGGAGTACACGTCGTAGATCTTGGGCGCGAGGCCTTCGGCGACATTAAATTCTATAGTCTTTTCAGCCGCGTTTCCGCTTGTATCCCATACTCGCAACGCGAGGGTGTGCGGACCTTTCTGCAGCCCTTCTATCGGGTAGTTGAGCACGCCAGAAGGCGATCCGTCGGCCGACGGGATATAGTAGTCCGACAGCCCTGTGTAGGTCTTGTTGCCGTCGAGTATGGCAGTAAGCTGATGTCCGACGCCTGCCGACGATATGTTGATGCCAACATCGTCGCGAAGCTGCGCTATGAGCATAGGCGATTCGTTCACTGCATCTCCGCTGCGGAAGTCGCTGTGATTTAGCACGAGGCTTTCTATCACTGGCGCCGAGGTGTCGGGAGCTACGGTTTCGTCATAGCCGTAGACATAGAAATCTCTGAAGAGTCCTACGGCCTCGGTATTGTCCTCGGTCGAATATGCGTAAAGCGACATCGCCGCAGGACGGAAGTTCTGTGACAGCTCTGCAGGCATGGCGACGTCGATAGTAAAGCGACCGTTCTTTACGGTTGTAGAGCCGGTGTAGATGCGCTGGCCTATGTCCTCGAAGTTCTTTACCTTGCCTTCTTCGCCTCGGCCGTTGGTGGTAATGGTGCGCTCGGCGTCGAATATGTCTATCAATATCACGCCGTTCATGCTCTCGATGCATTGTCCGTCGGGTCCGGCCACACGTCCTGAAATCTTACCCTTCTGCAAAGCCGCGAGAGTCGGCTGTGCGTCTGTGTCGGAAGCGTCTGTGCCGTTGATACTCTCGATTATGACGGAGTTAGAGGGCATGGCTAAAGGAAGTGCCGGATCGCCTACAAAGACGAAGCGAAGGCGGTTTTTGTCGGTCAGAGGCTTGCCGTCGTTGTCGCGTATGTCGTTTTTGGCCTGGCGGTATATCTCGCCCGGCGTGAGTATGCGTCCGCGCTTGTCGGTGCGAGCTATGGCACGCGCTATGGCGTCGGAGTACTTGCCGTTATCGGAAATATAAACCGGCCTGATGGCGCTTATCATGCCTATGGCGCCGCCGAATCGTTCGGAATAGAGCAGCTCGCCGCCGCTGACCGAGCGCGAGTCCATGCGGAGGAAATCGCATGTTGCCGCATAGATAAAGGGCCAGTGGCGCAGATAGAGGCTGTTGAGGTCGCTGTACGACAGCATACCTTCTCCCGTCCATCCTGTCGGACTTGCGTGGCCGATAAAGTTCCACCACACCACGCCTTCGTCGAGCATACGGTACATCGACTCGCGAGCTTCGGGGTAGGTGCCGTTTCGGAAGTCGTATGCGTCGATATATATTTTACGCGGCAGTATGTTGCCTCCGCCCGAGAGCTGGTACTGCTGCAGCATGTTCTCTGTCTGCTTGAGGTGTATCGCCATATCCTCGTCGTCGGCAAGGAACATGAATCTGTGTTTCCAGGCCGTTTTTTTCGACTTCGAGGCGTATTCAAGCGTCTTGTCTATGATATTCCGAGCGTCTTTTTCCGAAGTGACGGGCATGCGGCCTATGGCTATCGACAGCTTGTCGGATCCGAGATTGTTGCCCGAGCCGTCGCCGAGCATGGCCATTATATCGTCGGAGCAGAAACCCGTATTGTCGCTTAGCGAAGTCGCGGCTTTCTGCGGCATCCATGCCGGTATGGTCGGGTAACTTGGCGCGTAGGCGGAGATGCCTCTGTTGTCGAGCGTCATGCGGCCGAGCAATATGGCATAGCGCAGCGGACGGCCGGTGGCGTTGCCCCGGTCGTAGAGCATCTTGAAGTAGCGGCGTATGCCGCCTACATCGCATGCTCCGCTCGAGAACTCGTTGTATATCTCATCGGGTGTGACTATCGCCACCGACATAGAGTCGGCGCTTTCGGCATGGAATCGCGCGAGACGCTGTGCCTGGCTGTGATATGCCGCCGGAGATACGATGACCATATCATAGCCGCTGTGCGCGTGTAGATTCTGATTCTTTACATTACCCGTCACTTTGGGCTCGGGGAATGTGGCGTCGGCGGTAAATGCGGCATATGTGCGCAGCGAAGTGTTGTTGCGCTGCCATGTATAGACTCCGTCGGAGGCTGTGCCGTTGATGCTGCATATGTTGAGAGGGTCTGTCACATCCCAGAGTGTTATCTCGCTGTTGCCGCACTCGAGTTTGCCGGCTATGCTGCGTGTGTCGAATGCGAACTGTGATTCCTTCGGCAGCCTCAACTTGCGTGTGTAGTTTACGCTGATGTAGTTGAGATGTGCCGAGCTTACCTTACCGTTTGGCGTGAACTGAAGGCCGATGACTATAGCGTCGGGATTGTCGGCAGTCTCAAGGTTGAACGAGTGCCGGCTTACCGTCTCCACGCCGTTGACGTATTTGCCTGAGGTTACTTCCACCTTGTCGGTCGAGTTGGCCTTCAGCGGAGTGCCGTTGTAAGAAAAAGCGATCGAGCCACCGCCTGTGGTGTTGCTTATTACCGATGACTGTATCGATGCCATTTCGCCCTCGACAATATCGGGTGCATTGAACTTGAAACTGCGGCTCTGGGTGGACCTCAGATCCTCGCCGAGAAGCAGTGGGCCGGCTTCGCCGGATACGGGGATCTGCTCTATCTCATGATGCAGGCGGCACATGTAGCTTGTCGCCGGAGTGACGTTTATTTTCGAAGCATCTATCTGCGGTATATCGCGAGGCTCTTCGCCATCGTTGCGCAGGCCCACGAAATAATACCCTACGGCCGAATAATCGTTTTGCTGATAGTAGTAGCGGTCTTTCTCGGTGGATTCCTCCCATTTGCCGGAGCCTATGCCATAGAATACTATACCTTTCTTGGTCTGTACGGTCTGTACGGCAGGCAGATCGTCGATATACGTGCTTTGCTTCAGTATGTCGGTCTGTCGTTGGCCGCCGTATCCGCGGATAACTACTTTATCCGGATCGCTGAAGCCCCAGGATTTGAGTCTGGAGGCGGATATGCAGTACAGGCCGTCTTTATCGACCGATATCTTGATCCATCGGCCTTCGGCGAGGACCGATTTCTCGGAGTAGACGTCAAGACTGAAGCCCCCGGCACTGAATGGAATTGTCAGGAGCGATACTATGGTAAAAAAGAAAGTGATAAATCGAGGTCTAAACATGAAGCTTAAAAATCTTCTGACGGCGTACTTGTCGTTAAGCGGCCCGTCTACGCTTGTCTATGTCCTTGAATGATAGCTTTCGGCGACATTGTCGGGACATATTTATATTAACGTCAGTGGTGTTGTTTTATTGTGTGGCTCAGGGAGTCGAGCCATGCGTTCCATTGCAGCCGGTCGCCGTTGAAAACATTCAGGTCGGCTTCTCCGCTGATGCCCGGCACCTGCCCTATGTGGCTGTGCTGCCACAGGCGCCATTGCCTGCGTCGCAAAGGAGGGTCGGTAAACGAGCATATCCACAGCTCGGGGTCGGAGCCGTCGGTCCGGTCGTATCGGCCCCGGATAAATCGGGCGTCGCCGTTTTTGTTGGTGTAGATCATCGCCGGGCCGCAGCGCGACGTGATAAGTGCCAGCAGGATAGCTATCTTTTCGTTGATAAGTTCGGTCGCTATTCCGGCCGGATTACCCCATTCCTCAATGTCGATTACCGCCGGCAGCTGCAGCTCGCATCCCTTGATGGTTTCGAGGTAGTTGATCGCCTGCCCGGTGCCGTCGCTGTCGAACCGGAAGAAATGATAAGCTCCGACGGCGAGGCCGGCGCGCCGTGCGGCGAGATAATTGCGTGGAAATGCCGGGTCGCGGTAGTCTGTGCCTTCACTTGCCTTGAGGTAAACGAAATCGTAGCCGGCCGCAGCTATGGAGTCGAAATCGGGCGCGCCGTTGTGAGCCGACAGGTCGAGGCCGCGCACGGGATATGTCGTGTAGTCTACATCGACATGCGGCATCCGGGGCCGGGCATAGCGCCACACTGCCATTGCCGCTGTGAGCACAGCAGTAATGACGATGATGGCAATTGCTATATTGCGTGCGAAGCGGTCGCTTATCTTGTTCACACAACAAAAGTAATGAAAAAATCGCAATCAGAGTCGGCCGCCTGTGAATAATTTGAGAAAACGGGGCATGAAAGCTCGCATCAGAGAGTAAGCGGCGAGAAGGAGGATGATTACCGATACATACAGCAGCAGGAGGTATATCGCCATGCCTGTATCGGAGGCCGGGTTCAATGCCGCGAAAAGGCGCTTGCCTATAGGGTCGATGATGATGAAATGACCGCAGTAGATAAAGAACGACGCCGAGCTAAGAAAGGTGCTACTCCTGTAATTCTGCCCCCCCCCAGTGAGTTACTGCGAGTGAGGCGATGTTGTAGAAGAAAAACAGCCCGATGATAACGTTGATGCTCTTTACGTAGGCCATGACTTCCGGCGCCAAAGGCTTGAAAAAGAGTATCGCGGCAGCAAGGAGAGGGTAGAGCACAAAGGATATGTTTCTGTATCGGCTGAATTCTTCTGTCATGTCTTTCTGCCGGAAACTCAGGAATCCGCCCCAGGCGAAGAATGTGAAGGCTTCGATGAGTAGTGACAGATGTCCGAGTCCAGGCAGATGGAGGATGAATATAAAAGTGACGGCCGACAGTATCGCCACAGCGGCTCTGACAGGCAGACGGTAGATGGCATAGATGGCCGGCGCTATAAGAGCCATGATCATAAGGTCGCGCACAAACCACAGCGGTTTGTCGATAGGGTAGATTCCGTTGAATACCGAGCTGTCGTAGGGGACAAGGCCGTGGCTGTCGTCCCAGAAACAATTGATAAAGGCAGAGAACGAGAAGTCGATATCGGCAGAGCCTATCGCCTGTGATACTTCTCTTATGCCGGGCAGATACATCTTGAGCAGATAGAGTATGGCCACAGTGTTCCATACCAGATATGGGATCAGCAGGGAGTGGCATCTGCGTTTCAGCTTGCCCGTGTAGGAGCGGATCGAGAATCTCATGCCCTTGTAGAATACATAGCCGGCGATAAAATAATAGACCGGCACGCTCTGGTCCTTGATAAAGGCTTCGACAAAACGCAGCAGATATTCTGTGCCGGGGAAAGCGGCTGCGAAAGCGTCGGGAGTGAGACCGGTGTATGGCGGTATTACGAAGATATGCACAGCCACAACAAAGAGAGCCAGCGGAAATCGCAGCATGTCAAGGCTTAGCGAGCGGATATCTTTGCGGTTGCTTTGCATCATGGCGCAAAGGTAGTCAAAAACTCTCACACATCATAGGCTTTATGATGTATGGCGACATAAAAAGCGCGGAGTTGTCGATGCTCCGCGCTTTTTCAGATGTCTATAGATTGTGTTTTATGTAAGTTGTAAGTTATGATGTACTTGAATCTTGAATCTTTGGCTTAGGCCTTGAATTTTGGAGAGGGAGGTGTAAAATCTCTTAACCCTATGACAATCGTAGAACTTAGCGATAGTCGCTGAATCGCTCCTGGAGGCGTTTGCGAGCCATGAAGATGCGGCTCTTGATGGTGCCGAGAGGCAGCCCCATGTGGTCGGCGATTTCGCTGTACTTGTAGCCGGCTACATGCATGGAGAAAGGAATGCGGTATTCATCCGAGAACTCGTTGATGGCGTCGGTAATCTCGCTTGCGGTGTAGCTGTCTTCAGGCGAGTCGATGCCGCTGTCCTGGCTCAGATTGAGGTGGTAGAGGTTGTCGGTAGTATCGACAACGGTAGCTGTGCGTACGCTGCGACGGTAGTTGTTGATGAAGATGTTGCGCATGATTGTGAACACCCAGCCCTTGAAGTTTGTTCCTTCAGAGTACTTCTCTTCATTGTCGAGAGCTTTGAGGGTTGTATCCTGCAGCAGATCGTATGCGTCGTCGCGGTTGGAAGTGAGCATATATGCGAAGTTTAGCAGATTGGCCTGGAGGTTCATCAGGTTGCTTTGAAATTTTACGTTTGCCATAGTGGTGTCGTTTTATAAGTTGGGTTTAGAAGCTTTGTTCTGTTTGACGATTCAAATTTACAGTCATTTTCACTACTTACAATATTTTTAATGTTAACAAATGTGAAATTAATAAATTATTAATAGGAGGCAACAGAAAGTATTGATAATCAATAATGTAAGTTGATGTCAATTTGTTACACGATTGTTACAAAGCATACAATGTGACTAAAATGTAACACGTTTGATGTTGCTATGCCACCGTATTTGGCCGCTCCGGCAGGTAGTCTGAAAACCCTTTTGCATGAGTCCGGCTGTACATCGATAAGCTGAAATTATTACATGAACACGATTGTCGTTAACCCTCGTTAACAATATTTCACAGTAGCTTTAAAATTCACTAATTCGCTAATTATTAAGTATTTATGTAAAATTGGCTCGTCCGGCATAAGCTTGCTATTACATAAAAATTTCCGTATTAGAAAAATAATTCGTTACTTTGCATTGCAAAATGTGAATTTATTAATCATAAAATATTAAACAACATGTCTGAAATTGCAGATCGCGTTAAAAACATCGTAGTAGAAAAGCTCGGTGTAGAGCCCGAAAAGGTAACAGAAGAAGCAGCATTCATCACCGACCTCGGTGCAGATAGCCTCGACACTGTAGAACTTATCATGGACTTCGAGAAGGAATTCGGTATCACAATTCCCGACGAAGAAGCTGAGAAGATCAAGACAGTAGGCGACGCTGTAGCTTTTGTTGAAGCACACGCTGCATAAGCGGCTTACCGCGTCAGCACTCTAAAAAACACAAAAAGCCGTCGCGGGTTTTCTGGATACAGAAAATAGCGGCGGTTTCTTTATTGTCTTTAAGCCACATTAGTATATATGGAACTCAAACGAGTAGTAGTAACCGGTCTTGGGGCCATTACTCCTCTTGGCAATGATGTTGCCACCACCTGGGAGAAGGCAAAAGCCGGTGTCAGCGGAGCCGGGCCTATCACCCATTTTGATGCAAGTCTGTTCAAGACACAGTTTGCCTGCGAAGTGAAAGACTTCCATCCCGAAGAGCACTTCGACCGCAAGAAACAGCGTCAGCTCGACCTGTACGCTCAATATGCCCTTGTGGCTGCCCGTCAGGCCGTAAAGGATGCCGGCCTTGAAGAAGCACCCGAAGGCACTGTCAATAAAAACCGCGTTGGCGTTATCGTTGCAGCCGGTATCGGCGGCCTCCACACATTCGAGGAGGAAGCCGGTTACTATGCCATGAACGCCGCCAACGGTCCTAAATACAATCCCTTCTTCATCCCCAAGATGATCGCCGACATCGCCAGCGGTCACATCTCGATGGAGTTCGGCTATCATGGTCCCAACTATGGTGTTGTATCGGCCTGCGCATCGTCTAACAACGCCATTATCGACGCATTCAACTATATCCGTCTCGGCAAGGCCGACGTCTTCGTTACCGGAGGTGCCGAAGCAGCCATTTTCCCTGCCGGCGTAGGTGGTTTCAACTCTATGCACGCTCTGTCGACACGCAACGACAGCCCCGAGACAGCATCGCGTCCCTTCAGCAAGAGCCGCGACGGTTTCGTAATGGGCGAAGGCTCTGCAGTGCTCGTTCTCGAAGAGCTTGAGCACGCACTCGCACGCGGCGCCCACATCTATTGCGAGGTTGCCGGCGGCGGCATGTCGGCCGATGCATATCATCTCACAGCCACTCATCCCGAAGGCCTTGGTGCCAAGCTCGCAATGTCGGCAGCTCTCGAGGACGCAGGCATGACACCCGATGATATCGACTATATCAACGTACACGGTACATCGACTCCGGTGGGCGACGTGAGCGAGGTAAAAGCTATCGTAGAGCTCTTCGGCGACGCAGCCAAGAAGCTCAATATCTCTTCTACCAAATCGATGACCGGCCACCTTCTTGGCGCTACCGGTGCTCTCGAGGCTATGTTCTCGATCAAGGCTGTAGAAGAGGATATCGTACCTCCCACAATCAACCATGACCCTGAAGATCAGGACGAGAACATCGATTACTCGCTCAACTTCACATTCAACAAGGCACAGAAACGCACAGTGCGTGCCGCCCTGTCGAATGCCTTCGGTTTCGGCGGACACAACGCCACCGTGATCGTTAAAAAATTCGAGAAGTAATATATCTGTCGGGTCCTGAGGCCGACAGTAGATTATTCTGACTCATAAGCGACCGGCTTGATGCGTGGCATACAACACGACTGAGCCGGCCGTTTTTTTATCGACAGCAATGAAAATAGCTATAATAGTAGCCATGGACAAGGAGCTGCAGCTCCTCCTGCCCATGCTCGAGAATCTTGCCGAAGCAGATGGCGGCAAGTATCACACAGGCCGTCTTGGCGGTCACGACATAGTAGTGGCCAAGTGCGGTATAGGCAAGGTAAACGCCGCCCTCGGGGTGTCGGCCCTGCTCGATGCCTATGCGCCCGATATGGTGCTCAATACCGGCGTCGCCGGCGGCACGGGAGCCACCGCCAATCCGGCCAAGGTGCTTGATGTCGTGCTTGCCACGGACATAGCCTATCACGATGTGTGGTGTGGCCCCGGCACTGTCCCCGGTCAGGCGGCAGGCTGCCCGGCACGTTTCGGGTGTCCGCTCGGCGCCGAAGTGCGCGCCGCTCTCGGAGCACGTGAGGGCCTGCTGGCCTCGGGCGATATCTTTGTCGACCGCCGCGAGGACCTCGACCGCATACTCGCACTCTATCCCGACGCTCTGGCCGTGGATATGGAGTCGGCTGCCATGGCGCAGACATGCAGTATGCGCTCGGTGCCTTTCGTGTGCCTGCGTGTGGTAAGCGACACTCCCGGCGAGGGAGGCAATGCCGCGGCCTACGAAGACTTCTGGACCGCCGCCCCCACTGCTACTTTCCATGCTGTCGAACGTCTCCTGAAACTCTTGTAAATGAAAGACCTGCAGGCCATACGCGGAGCCCGTCTCCTGCGCGAGTGGATAGCGCAGGGCGAGCATCAGACACAGGACTTCAAATATGCCATAAGCGACGCGCGCAAGATAGCGCGATCGCTGTCGGCCTTCGCCAACCGCGACGGCGGACGTCTGCTCATAGGCGTGAAAGACAACGGCGTAATAGCCGGCGTGCGCAACGAGGAGGACATATATGTGGTGGAGCAGGCCGCCGAGCGCTACTGCCGTCCGGCGCAGGAGGTAAGCTTCAAGGCATATAAGATAGAAGGCAACATACATGTGATAGTAGCGTCGATAGAGAAGTCGGAGCATCGTCCTGTCTATGCCGTAGAGCCCGACGGCTACATGCGCGCCTACTATCGTGTCGCCGACGAGAACATCGCCGCGCATCCTCTCATGGTCCGCGCCTGGGAGAAACAGCATTCCGACCGTCCGTCGGCTTTCGGCCTCGAAGGACCTCATTTCGCCATCCTCGAATACATCGCCTCAAAGGCTCCGCTGAACGATATACGCCGCATAGCCATAGATCTGCATCTCGCGTTCGATGCCGTCGACGATGCCGTGGCGTCGCTGGCAGCCATGGGACTTGTCGCTTTCGAATACAGGGGCGGACACTTCGAGTTGCTTGTGGCAGAGCAATAAATTGCAGCGAAGGACAATAAAAGCGCTAAAATAGAGTTATATCATTAGCGCTATTATCCCCTGCGCTTTGCACCAAGATGAAATTGATCTACCGAATCATACTCACAGTCCTCGCATTGAGCGTCGTAAGCGTCGCCCGGGCCGAGGGCGACGGAAAAAACGAATTCAACCCTATCGAGACCGGCGTGACCTCGCTCGGCATCGCGCCCGATGCCCGAGGCGCATCGATGGGCGACCTCGGCGCCGCCACCGATCCCGATGCCAACTCGCAGTTCTGGAATCCTTCCAAATATGCTTTTGCGTGGAGCAAGGCCGCGGTGTCGCTCAACTACACCCCGTGGCTGCGCAAACTTGTCAATGACATCTTCCTTGCCGACCTGTCGGGCTACTATAAGATAGGCCAGGACGACAATCAGGCCATATCGGCGTCGCTGCGCTATTTCTCTCTCGGCGAAGTAAACACAAGACAGGAAGAAGGCATAGTGGGCCAGTCGCTGAATCCGTATGAGATGTCGTTCGACGTAGGCTACTCGCGCAAGCTCTCTGAAAAATTCTCGATGGGCGTCGTATTCCGCTACATCTATTCGGCCTTGGGCTTCAGCGATTCGTATGCCGGCGATCAGAATACCGGCGCATCGGCTTTCGCCGCCGATATTTCGGGCTACTACACCACATACCCGATCATCGGCCGCAACGAATGCCAGTGGTCGTGGGGCTGGAATATATCTAATATCGGTACGAAGGTGTCGTACGAAGGCGGCGAGAATCCGGCCTTCCTGCCTACGAACCTCAAGCTGGGCACATCGTTCATGTTCCCCCTGGCCGATTTCCATACACTTGCCATAGGCCTCGACCTCAACAAGCTCCTTGTGCCGGCCAAGCCCCGTCGCAGCGACTTCGCCGACGGCGTGGAGGGCGAGGAGGAGTATATAACCAAACTCGAGGACTGGCGCAACATGTCGCCCATCACAGGCATCTTCAAATCGTTCGGCGATGCTCCCGGCGGAATGAAAGAAGAACTGCGCGAGATCACATGGTCGCTTGGTGCCGAATATGCCTATAACAATCAGTTCTTCCTCCGCGCCGGTTATTATTACGAAAACCAGTATAAGGGCAACCGCCAGTATTTCGGCCTCGGCGCCGGCTTCTCGCTCAATGTCGTGCGTCTGGACGCATCGTATATGATGGCTACCGCGCAGACCTCGCCACTCGACCAGACATTGCGCTTTACCCTTACATTCGACATGGACGGCCTCAAGGACCTCTTTGGCAAAGGCCGCTGACAGTGACAGACTATGGATTCATTCAGGATAGGAAACGGTTTTGACGTACACCGTCTCACGGAAGGACGGCGCTGCATAATATGCGGCGTCGACATACCTTACGGCAAGGGCCTGCTCGGCCACAGCGATGCCGACGTGGCTCTCCATGCCCTGAGCGACGCCCTGCTGGGCGCTGCCGCGCTCGGCGACATAGGCCTGCATTTCCCCGATACCGACGAGCGCTGGCGTGGAGCCGACTCGCGAGTCCTGCTCCGTCAGGTGGTGGCGCTCCTTGCCGGCAAGGGCTACAGACCCGTCAATGTCGATATTACCATCATCGCCCAGGCTCCCAAAATGCGGCCTCACATCGATGCCATGCGAGCCAATGTCGCCGCCGACCTGGGCGTGGACGTGGACTGCGTGGGCATAAAGGCCACCACTACCGAGCAACTCGGCTTTACAGGCCGCGGAGAAGGCATTGCGGCACAGGCTGTCGCTCTGATTACCCGTATTGCGGATTGACATACCTTTTTTGTTTCTTTTTTGCATGTAAGGACGAATTTTGTTAACTTTGAAGTTGACAAACTGTCTAATATATGGAAACGATAGAGAATAAGGAATATGGTGGCGAGCGTCCTCTTTTTGCCGCCCATGACTTACGGCTTGTAAATGTGACATTCAATGAAGGCGAGTCAGCCCTGAAACGCTGCCGCAACATCGAGGCTGAGGCCTGTACGTTCAAGGGCAAATATCCGTTCTGGCACACCCGTGGCTTCAGACTCGACCATTGCCTTTTCGAACCCGGAGCCCGTGCCGCCTTGTGGTACTCCGACAATTGCGAGATGCGCAATACTATAGTCAACGCTCCCAAGATGTTCCGCGAGATGGATGGCGTAGTGCTCGACCGCGTTGCTATCCCCGACGCGCAGGAGACTTTCTGGAACTGCCGGAATATTGATATCAGGGACGTGACGACCGACAATGCCGACTATATATTCATGCACTGCGCCAATATCCGTATCGACCGCTACAGGCAGAACGGCAACTATTCGTTCCAGTACGCGCGTAATGTGGAGATCAGCAATGCGGTAATCAACTCGAAGGACGCCTTCTGGGAGACCGATAATGTAACCGTGCGCGACAGCGAGCTGCACGGCGAGTATCTCGGCTGGCATTCACACCGCCTCCATCTTGTCAACTGTCATATATCGGGCACACAGCCACTGTGCTACTGCACCGGTCTGGTGCTCGAAAACTGTACATTCGATGCCGACTGCGACCTCGCTTTCGAGGAGTCGGAGCTGCAGGCCATTGTGAAATCGCATATCACAAGTGTCAAGAACCCGACCACGGGCTACATCAAGGCTCCGTCGATAGGCGAGATAATAATAGACGGCAACATACTGGCGCCGGCCGACTGCAGGATAGAGACAAATGACTGATTATACAGCGACTTTCGATCGTGGAGTGGAGCGCCGCGGCACCGGCAGCTATAAATGGGATTCCGACCCGGAGGCCCTTCCGCTCTGGGTGGCCGACATGGATTTTGCCACCGCTCCGGCCGTGACCGATGCTTTGCGCCGCAGGGTGGAGCAGGGCGCTTTCGGCTATACGCTCGTCGGCGATGAATATTATGATGCCGTAATCCGCTGGTTCGCTCGTCGTCACGGCTGGGATATCGCACGCGACAGCATCATGTACACTTCGGGTGTGGTGCCGGCCATATCGGCTATTATCAAGGGCCTGGCCGAGCCGGGCGACAAGGTAATAGTACAGACGCCGGTCTACAACTGTTTCTTTTCATCGATACGCAACAACGGCTGTGTGGCGCTCGAAAACCGACTGATATACACCGGCGACAGCTATGAGATGGATTTCGACGATCTCGAGCGCTGCTGCAGCGATCCACGGGCCCGTGTCCTGCTCCTCTGCAACCCGGCGAACCCGGCCGGACGTGTGTGGTCGCGCGACGAGCTGTCGTGTCTGGCCGAGATATGTATGCGCCATGGTGTTGTTGTGGTCAGCGACGAGATCCATTGCGAGCTCGTGTATCCGGGCTATAAATATACGCCTTTCGGCACGTTGCCGATGCAATATGTGGAGAACTCTGTCACGTGTGTGTCGCCGAGCAAGGCATTCAATACCGCCGGGCTGCAGATAGCGTCGATAATAACGCCCAATGCGCTCTTCCGTGAGAAAATCGACCGCGCTATCAACATCAACGAGGTGTGCGATGTCAATCCATTCGGCGTGGCCGGCACTGTAGCTGCCTACAACGAGGGCGAGGATTGGCTCTTGCAGCTGATAGGCTATCTCAAGGCTAATTACGACATGATGTCGGAGTATTGCCGCGAGAAACTGCCGCAGCTTCCGATATGCCGCCTCGAGGGTACATATCTTGTGTGGATGAATATCGAGGCCCTCGGCATGAGTGCCTCGGAGCTTGAGGAAAGACTCCTGCGCGACAAGAAGCTGTGGCTCAATGCCGGCGCGATGTATGGCGACGACCGTTTCATACGGTGGAATATAGCGTGTCCGCGCTCGCGGCTTGTCGAGGCTCTCCGGCGCTTTACGGAATTTATCGACTGCAATACCTGAAAACCTAAAACTTTAATCGAACCATGGAATCTGTAAAACTCATTAAGATGTCAATGATATTGACGGCAGTGTGCCTTGCCTTGTGTGCGAAAGCCGAAGTGTCGGGCCTGCCGGAGCGAGAGATGCTCAGCCGCCACTTTGGCGCGGACGACAGGCAACTGTTTGCACGGCCGCCGAAGGTATTCTATCCGGAGACATGGTTCCATTATATCAGCGGCAATGTTTCGGAGAAAGGAATAACAGCCGATCTGGAGGCTATAAGCGATGCCGGTTTTTCCGGCATACAGATGTTTCACGGTCATTTCTCCGACAATGTTTGGCCGGGAGTCGACAAGCCTATAGCATGTCTGAGCCCCTTGTGGAACGAGGCTTTGAGGCATACCGGCGAGGAATGCAGCCGTCTGGGTCTGCGCTTTACCATGCAGAATTGTCCCGGCTGGGCTATGTCCGGCGGTCCGTGGATAGAACCGAAAGATGCGATGCGGCATATTGTGTATAGCCGTACCGACATAGACGGTGACAGCGTCGATGTGTCTCTGCCTGTGCCTCAGCCGTCGGGAGAGGATTGGCGCGACTACAGGGACGTCGCCGTGCTCGCTTTCCCAACGCCTGAAGGCGATACCGGAAGGCCTCTGATGCCTGAGTCGGTGGCAAGTGATATGCCTGAATTGCCCTGGATGGGATGGCTGTCGGCTGTCGACGGTACGGCGGTCAATATTCCGCCTTCGGCTACAGCTTCGCCTCACTGGGTGGAAGTGACCTTTCCAGACAATGAGATTGTCAGGACTTTGGAGCTGCCCTGCGTGCAGGGATTCAACCACGCATGGTGCTTCGAGCCCGGTGTGGCCGTGACATTCAAGGCTGAGGTCGACGGGGCGTGGCGAGAACTGTTTCGCACGGATCTGCCTCAGAGCAGCTGG
>JAGAUV010000074.1 GCA_017620635.1 Muribaculaceae bacterium
CGACACGGGTTAACGACCATGACATCGGGCCTCCGGCCCTCGGCTCCGCTCGGCCATCCCGGCCTCGGGAGCGCGAGGCGCTCGGGACGGTAAGATGCAACGGCGCTGCCGTTGGTATGATTGGTCGGATGCGGACCTCACGAATGATCGTGAGGCTGAGTCCGGTGCTACACTCGTGTAGCACCGGGTGTAATGGCGCCGCCATTAAACTGAGGATCGGAGGCCAATCTGGCCTCGGGAGCGCGAGGCATGTTGATGAATGTGAGGTGGGTATCGGGAATGAGATGGTGGGGTGGTTTGGGGTGGGTGTTAATATATTTTAATGTAGGTGTGCGGTAGATGTGCGCATGGGGTGTGTAATTTTGCTTGTGAAAGTTATGGTTGCTTTCCTTGTTACCTTTAATTATTTGTGTTATGTCGTTTTGGTCGTTTATTGGCGAGGTCGCTTTATTCAACATGATATGCAATTGGTCTTCGGGCAAGCCGAAACATTCTGCTCCGGATGCTGTAAAAACCTATCACTATCGTGATTCGGCTCAAATAGAGGAGCTAAACAGAAGGATAAGGGATGCTGAGATGAAGAGGGATGAATACAGGTCGAAAATGGATGAGATGACGGCAGCGTCGGTCAAGGACTATGATATAGATGATCTGCAGGACCGCATAGACAAACTCGAAAGCGAACTTGATGAGTACGAGGAAGGATCTGAAGCTTATGATTCGATGCAAGATGAAATAGATAATCTGCAGACAACTCTTGACGATATGGAGTATAATGAGGATCTATATGATGATCTACAGGATGAGCTTGATGATCTGGAGGACGAGCTCGATGACCTGGAGGATGAGCTCGACGATATTGAATATGGATTTGATGACAGTGATTATCTATATGACGACAAAAGTTACTTATTCGCCGATGACCCTGATGACTGGTAATAATATCGGCTAAGCAAGCATGTTGTATAAACTTATCGAGCTTATCGTATGTTATTAGTACAAACACTAAAAACAAAAGCTCATGTCGTACAAAATTGAAGAAATTGAAGGCATCGGTGGCTCATACGCCGAGAAACTAAAAGCCTCAGGAATAGTGACTACCGACGATCTCCTCACACGTTGCTCAACACCAGCCGGCAGAAAGAAACTGCATGAGGAAACAGGTATCAGTCCCAAACACATCATGACGTGGACAAATCATGCCGATCTTATGCGTATCCACGGAGTCGCCGGCCAGTTTGCCGAACTTCTCGAAGCCGCCGGAGTAGATACCGTAAAAGAGCTGTCGCACCGCAAGGCCGCAAATCTGACAGCGGCACTCGAATCAACCAACGAAAAACGCCGTCTATGCGGACGTGTACCCTCGGAGAGCGAGGTACAGCGCATGATCGACCAGGCCAAGGAGATGCCTCGCGTGGTAGAATATTGACACAATGTGTTGATGATAACAAGATTTAACGAAAAGCACTTATTGCGATAAGTGCTTTTTTTGTTAATTTTGCTATCAGCATAACACAAGACAAATCATATGGAATCCGAAAACAAAGCTACCGTTTATTTCTGCCCACGCATAACGGCAGAGAATCTTGTAAAAGTGTATGAGGCACTTGGCCGTAAGGCAAAGGGCCGCGTGGCTATCAAGCTATCGACCGGAGAGGCCGGCAATCCCAACCATTTGTCGACCGATGTTATCAAGAAACTTGTACACCTTGTCGACGGCACAATAGTAGAGTGCAATACAGCCTACGACGGCCGTCGCTGCAATGCGGCCGACCATCTGCAGACCGCCGCAGAGCACGGGTTCACGGCAATAGCCGAGGTAGATATAATGGATGCCTGTGGCAATGACCTCGAGCTACCGGTAAAGAAGCACAAGCACATAGCAGTAAATTATGTAGGCCACAACTGGCGTAACTACGACTTCACAATAGTTCTCTCGCACTTCAAAGGACACCCAATGGGCGGATTCGGCGGAGCGCTCAAGAATGTAGCCATCGGCATGGCCTCTTCGGCCGGCAAGGCATGGATACACACGGCCGGCAGATCAAAGGAAGTGCCCGTGGACTGGGACAATGTGCCGCCACAGGATGATTTTCTGGAGTCGATGGCCGAGGCCTGCGAGTCGGTATTCGATATAGCCGGAGACAATATACTTTATATCAGTGTAGCAAACAATCTGTCGGTAGACTGCGACTGTGTAGCCGAGCCGGAACCCATACATATGGAAGACATCGGCATACTCGCATCACTCGACCCCGTAGCCCTCGACCGCGCATGCGTGGACATGGTGTACAAGTCGCCCGATCCGGGCAAATGCCATCTTATCGAGCGTATAGAATCGCGCAACGCCACGCATATACTCGACTATGCCGAAGAACTTGGTCTGGGCACACAGAAATATGATCTGGTAACGATAAACCCCGACAATATTGAGCCGGCCTTCTGACATATCAAATGCCCGGGTCGTAGTGATGTGCGGCATCAGCGGCTCGGGCAAAACTGTTTTCGCACAAGGGCTGGAAAGCAAAGGCTACGTGAGAGTTTCAGCCGACGGTATACTATGGTCGGAATACGGGCCGAAGTTCGCCACCCTGCCGTCAGAACAGCAGCGAGAGGCATTCATGACCATTGGCAAACAGATATCCGAACAGACGGCACAATTCATCTCCGCCGGAGAGAAGGTCGTGGTCGATTCGACCATGTGCAAGCGGTTCAAGCGCGATGAGATCAGGGCGGTCTGCCGCTCCATGGGAATAGAGCCTGTTATCGTATATCTCAAGGCGCCGTATAATATACTTCGCGAACGTCTTGCGAGCCGGGAAGGGACCGGGCCAGACGACCAGACAATAAGCGACGATCAGCTAAGAAACTTCTTCAACAACTTCGAGGCTCCCGACGACAGCGAAGACGCCATCATAATAGAACAGCAATAAAGTAAACCGGACTTCGACGCTATCGCAAGCCCGGTTTTACATTATTATCTGCGAGTCTGTGTATATAACAGACGGTCCAATTTTATTGTTCAGCCAATAGCGGAAGTTTATTCATCTCCTCGATATAATTGAGCAGCGCCTCACGGCCACGCTTGTCCTCGGAAGATGTACGGAAGACAGGAGGGAGTTCCTCCCAAGTCTCGAGCAACTTAGCACAATATGCCGCTGTCTTATTCTCGGCCGCAGTAGCAGACATCTTGTCGATTTTAGTGAACACAATGCTGAAAGGGATTCCGTTCTCGCCGAGCCATTCCATAAACTCGAGGTCAATTTTCTGAGGCTCATGGCGGCTGTCGACCAGAACAAACAGGTTCGTCATCTGCTCACGGCCGAGTATATAGTTCTGTATTATGCCATACAAACGGTCGCGGTCGGCTTTGCTTCGGCGAGCATAGCCATATCCCGGCAGGTCGACGATATACCAGCTGTCGTTGACAAGGAAATGGTTGATCAGCATTGTCTTTCCCGGAGTCGCCGAAGTCATCGCCAGGCCTTTCTGTCCGGTAAGCATATTGATCAAAGAAGATTTGCCGACATTCGAGCGGCCGATAAACGCATACTCGTGGCGCATCTCCGGCGGACACTTCGTGTAGTCTGAATTGCTTATAACAAAGCGAGCTGTATTTACTATCATATATTAATTACATTTATTTACTTCAATTAGTTCTGTTGATCCTCAGATTGGCCAATTCACTTTCTACAGCAGCCTTTACCCTTGCCTGCGACATAAGGCTGAAGAAGTGCCTGAGGCCTGCGACCGGAGCCGGCATATAAGTATCGACGCCGACAGCAAGACGCTTCCTCGCACGCGAGAAAGCCACATAGAGCAGCCGAGCATAATCCTTGGCATCGGCGCTCTCCCGACCGACATTGAATACGAGGACATTGTCCATCTCGAGACCCTTGGCCTTATGTATCGTCATTACCGACAGCCGCTCGTCGACTATACCGTTTGCAAAGAGATCAGACTCGTTGAAGGCGAGCAAGTCGAAAAGATGTCTCGCCAGCTGAGCTCTCAAAGTCTTCCCCGAGTCCTGATCTATCAGGCAGCTGTCGAACAGAGACAGCGCATAGTCCAATCTCGGTATACCGGCAGTAAAGCCATTAGCCTTCATGAACGCATCCGCGTGGCGAATGGCGGAGCAAATATTACCTTCGCTATCCATACTCCGACGGCTTTCGGCGTAAAAGTCGCCGTATTTCTTTGTGAGCTTTGCGGCTACACGTCGTACCTTCGCATTGTCGCGTGTCAATGCGGCACGCGGTCTTATCTTACGAGCTTTTTCGACAAGTCTGTCAAGCAGCGAAACCGTAGCCATCACATCATCGGCAGCATTATGACTATTGACACCGTCGATGCCAAGCTGCCCGATAAGATCGGCCAAGCGGTGGCTACGATAGCGAGGGAACAATTGCCGGGCAAGAGTCAAAGTGTCGATATTATCCGTTCGGTCAAGGCCCGGGCCTATAATGCTCAGAGCCGTGCGACGAGCGATGTTCGACCGCAAAACGGCCAGGTCGAAACCTATATTATGTCCGGCGAGAACGGCATCATCGATAAAATCGATAAAAGCCTCGAAAGCCTGCTGCGGAACCCTCTTCTCCGCCCTGCCGTAGACCTCGACAAGAGGATTGGCAATACCGCCGGCAAGAAGCCGGGGCAAACGCTTGTCGGTATCGACAAAAACTTCGAAACGGTCCACTACCCTGCCACCGCGAATCCTGACAGCAGCGATCTGCACGATGTCGTCGGTGTCGGTATCGAGGCCGCTTGTCTCGGTGTCGAATACAACAATGTCGCGCCCCAAGTCGTATGCATCGACAAGACGCTCTATACGCAGAGGCCTGTCGAAGTCAAAGAGCTCATCGCATCCGATAGCGCAGTCGCGAAGCATACGGATGAAATTACGAGCACCCGTCATGGTCGTAACACAACGCATCTGGTAGATGAGCCTCGCCCACGGATGCCTGAGAGTCGGCATAGAAATTGCGGCAAGATGACTCCATACAGTCTTGAACGGCACCTGATGAAACAGATCCTGTTTCGACACCTTGAAATGATTGATCGCAAGGCTGCAGAACAGATCGGACACTTCGTCGGCCTCTCTGTTTGTGCGCACCAGTACAGCAACACTCTCGCCGAGGTATTCTGCGAGCCATTTACGGCATATATCGGCCGCGACATACGGCAGGAGATCGCGACCGGCATCATAGAGAATCATGTTGCCGGCATCGGCGGTATTCTCCACAGCCTCCGGCAAGAATTTAGCATCTATCCCCAGCCAATCCATAGCAAGGGTATTGCACATGGCGACAAGGTAGCCCGGCGAACGGTAATTACGGTTCAGACGGAGGATATTGCCCCGGCAATTATGCTTGAGCATGTCGAGAGCCCTGCCACCGGCACCGATAAAACGAAATATCGCCTGCTGCTCATCGCCGAAATATACGAGAGTGCGCCGGTAACGCATCGTTACCGCATCAATTATGGCAAGCTGTAGCGGAGTCATGTCCTGCACTTCATCGACCTGAACCCATCGGTATCCGGTCATAAGAAACTCGGCTCCGGGCTGCTGTTGAAGTACAGTGTAGGTAATCAATAAAATATCGTCGAAGTCGACGAGTCGATTCTCTTTCTTAAACTGCCTGTATCTGTCGATTGCCTTATAATCGGACTCAGAAAAAGGAGACTCAGGCCGTCGGACGATAAACTCGGGATGATCGTGTTCCTGCTGATACAGACAAGCCGCTTTCAGAAGGAAATCCTTTATATTGCCGGGTGCAGGGTTATCAAGTATTGTAGAGAGGAAATCGATCTGATCCTCTTCGTCGAGGACAGAAGTGTCGGCGTCGAGTATACCGTTATTGTAGAGAAACGACAGGCAGAAGCGGTGCATGTTGCCAACGAAGAGTCCGACAGGCATACAGCCGGTATAAGCCTGAATGCGGTCTTTCATCTCGCGAGCGGCGCGATTGGTAAAAGTGACGCAGAGCATTCGGCTGTAGTCAGTCTCGCCATGCGTCGATGCATGGAAGACCCTACGTGCAAGTATGTGGGTCTTTCCGCAGCCAGGGCCGGCGAGAACGAGTGCCGTAGATCCGTGGAGCTCAATAATCTTCTGCTGCTCGGCGTCGTGATACATTATTCCTCTACATACTTTCGAATAGCTTCTTTCCAGATAATATATCCATTGCCGAGAAGATGCAGACCGTCATTCGTGAGGTCTTTGCGCAAGTTGTCGTTTCCGTCGCTGAATAGAGGATAAAGATCGATCCATACAATACCACGATCGCGAGCCAGACGCTCGAGCCGCCTGTTGAGGTCGATTATTACCTGTTGTGTACCCTCGAGATTCTTCCACCGCCTGAACGATTCATTGAACGGCAGGCATGACTGAAGGTATATCTTAGTGCCAGGACTGCCTGAAATAATGCTGTCGACTACCGCAGCGACATCATGAGCGATAGAATCGGCCGATATGTGGTGGCTGACATCGTTGATACCGGCCATCAGAAAAATCTTCGCAGGGCGACCGCGCAGCACGGGCTCCAGTCTCGCTCCTATGCCGGAAGCTATGTCGCCGCTTATGCCACGGTTTTTAATCCTCGAGTCGCCGAACAACTCGTGCCACTCGCAGCCGTTGGTAAGCGAATTGCCGAGAAAGACAATATCGGTGGAATCGACGGGCAGAATCCCGAACAGACTTGCGCGCTGATCATAGAACGCATTCTGCGCGCCCACACTCAGCAGGCAGCACAAGAAAAGAATTACTGCTCCGACTTTCCGCATGTTCCGACATGTGTCTGGTGTTCACGATACGCATCGACAGCATTCTTTACCGAACCGTGCATAAGCAACTGCCTCTTGGCCTCATCGTATGGCAAGCCGAGTTCCTCCACGATCATACGGGTACCACGGTCGACAAGCTTGGCGTTTGCGAGCTGCATGTTTACCATCTTGTTGCCTTTCACACGTCCCATCTTAATCATAACGGATGTCGTGATCATGTTGCATATCATTTTCTGGCCTGTACCGCTTTTCATTCGGGAGGAACCGGTAACGTACTCGGGACCCACAATCATCTCGATAGGAATGTCGGCAGCTTCAGAAACGGGGGCGTCGGGATTTGACGTTATCGCCGCAGTGAGTATGCCGTGACGCCGCGCTTCCTCGAGAGCGCCTATCACATAAGGAGTTGTACCCGAGGCGGCAATGCCGATCACAGTATCCTTGGAGTTGATATCGAATTTCTGCAAGTCATACCAGCCTTGCAAAGTGTTGTCCTCGGCGTTTTCCACCGGATTACGCAGAGCAGTGTCGCCACCGGCTATCAGGCCGATGACCCATGACGGGTCCATGCCGAAAGTGGGCGGAATCTCCGAGGCATCGAGGACACCGAGACGGCCGGAGGTACCGGCACCTATATAGAATATGCGACCGCCGCCTTTCATGCGAGGAATTATCTTCTCGACGAGCTTCTCGATTGCCGGAATTGCCTTCTCTACAGCGACAGCGACTTTCTTGTCTTCGTTGTTAATATCCCTAAGGATCTCTCCTACAGGTTTCTTTTCAAGATCATCATACAGCGAGGGCTGTTCACTTATCTTTATGAATGCCATATCTGATAATGCTTATTAATGTATTTATAATCAGGCGCAATGATAACTGATGAGTCCCTGCATAGGACTTTTGACGACCATACCCATGCGACACCCCTCGGCATGAGCAGCCTTCTCGAGCACATCGCGGAAATAGAAGGCTACCGAACCGATAAAATTGACGGGATAAGAACCGTAATCAGCGTAATTGCGGATATTACGACGGAAGAATGCCCTGAAGGCATTGAGGACGAGCTCGTGAATCTCGGGAACATCAATATTCTTGCTGAGGAAAGGAACAAGCGAGGCAAGGAAGCGGTTAGGCTGAGGCTCACGATATACCTTGCGTATGACCGAGAGCAGATCGAGGCCGTATTCGTCAAGGAAACGATCGCAAATTTCCTTAGGCATCTGTTTCTTGAGCACGTCGCCGATAAACAGTTTGCCGAGCACAGCACCCGAACCCTCGTCGCCAAGGATGAATCCGAGAGGCGAAACGTTGTCGACAACGCTTTCGCCGTCGTAGAAGCATGAATTTGACCCGGTACCCAAAATGCAAGCAATACCCTGCTCACGCCCACACAGCGCACGCGCCGCCGCAACGAGATCGCTATAGACCTCAATAGTCGTTGCCGACGGGAAGTTTGCCTTCAGCGCCGATGCCACGTTGCCGCATACCTGGGGAGATATGCACCCGGCGCCGTAGAAGAATATCGATGTCACCTGTGATGCGAGAGGGCCAAGCTCGGGCAGAAGTTCAGAATTGATCCGACCGCGAATATCGTCCTCTGTTGTCATCACTGCATTAATACCGCATGTGAATATCTGTTTTGCTACTTTAGTCTTTTGGAGCAAGCACCAGTCGATTTTGGTGCTTCCACAATCAGCTATCAGTATCATATTTTAATATAGATGCGTTTTTTATATAATGTGTATGCTATACACCAGTTAAGTAATACAAAGTTTATTGCGAATAAGAGGGATGCCAGAGTGGCGTTGCCGCCGCAAACAGGCATCATTATTGATTGATAAATATAAGATTTTATGCTTGTAGTTCCGTCGGCATAAGGCACTTCCACAGATCCGATGATAATGCTCAGCAGAGCTGCGACAGTGTACATGGCCAAGGGGTTCACGCCGAAAGCCTCGAAGAAAGCTGTCCAGCGCCGGTAGCCACGAATGTCGATAATCCACATCAGCAATGCCAGAAGGCTTGAGGCCATACCGCATGTGGTAAGGACGAATGTAGGCGACCATACCTTTTTGTTGACAGGAATGCCGTAATCGATCAGGAAGCCTGCGAATGTCATTATCGTGCCGACGATAAAGAGATGCAATACACGCTGCCGGTTGTCTTTAAGCGCCAGAATCATACCGCCGCAGATAAAACCGATGAGCATGTGCGCAACAGAGGGCAACGTGCTGAGGAGACCTTCAGGGTCGAAATGCAGACGCAGGCCGTTGACCGTACTCGAATACATGTGGTCGGGGCCGAGCACTTTATGGTCGACAACAGAAATAACATTTTCATCGGAGAAGTCGAAGCCATTGCCGGTAATAAGCAATATACTGTATGCCGCCAGAATAGCACCTACAAGCCACGGGAGGGCCTTGTGCGGCACAATGAGAGCTATCGCAGCTCCGAAACCGTAGCTGAGGGCAAGTCTGGGCATGACACCAAGAATACGGATGTGGTCGAAATTGGCGACCGCATCGAGGAATGTCTTATCATTGAGTATGCCGCGCAGGAACAGGCCGAACCATGCGATAGCGAGGCCAATGGCAAAGATCACTACTGTGCGACGCAGAATCTTGGCGACAGCCGGCCATGAGAGGGTAAAGCTGTATTTACGCAGCGAGAAATAGGTAGACACACCCATTATGAACATAAAGAAGGGGAAGACGAGATCGGTAGGCGTGAGTCCGTTCCATTCGGCATGTCGCAGCGGAGCGTATATATCGCCCCACGATCCGGGATTGTTGACCAGGATCATTCCGGCAATCGTGATACCTCTCAGTATGTCGAGAGACAAGAGCCTTTTGTTTTGATTGGTGTTGTCTTTCATGGTCTATTCAGGAGTGGTGCATTCGTCTACCAGATATACAATAGATTTGTACGGGATGCCGGAATTGCTGGTAAGGCCGATCTCGCAAGTACGCGAATTTGAGTAGCCTTCGGTAATGCCTGCGCTCTCGATCTGCTGTCGGAGTTTGCGCAGTCCCCATGCATTGAGCTCGGGATGGGTAAAACCTTTGTCGCCGGCGAATCCACAGCATCCCACTTCTTCGGGGACGAGGACATGGCTGCTGCACATCTCTGCCAAAGCTATAATCTTGCCGGCGATATCCATACGACGGCTCGAACAGGTAATATGCACTGCCACAGGGCGGTCGTGCTTGTGGAAAACAAGGTGGTCAGACATGAAGTCGTGAATGAACTCGGCAGGTTCATATAGCTTTATCGATTTAATATGTTCGCGCATACGATGCAGGCACGGGCTCTGATCGCAAACGACAGGCCAACGACCGCCGTCGCTTGCCTTTGCGAGCGCGGCCTCGAGCTGATGTACCTTACGGTCGGCAATGTCGGGCATGCCTTTGCTTTCCCATATCATGCCGCAACAGAGATCGGCCATATTGTCGGGGAATATGACTTCGTAACCGGCTTTACGGCACAGTCGGACGAAGACATCAGGCAGCGGCTCGATTTTAGTGCTCTCCTCCCCTGCTCCCATAGTGCGATTGATGCAGGAAGGGAAATAGACAAGTTTACGGGCCTGCTGCGGCGCCGTATTCTTGTCGAGATGGCCGGGGTAGAAGGGTTTCGGCAAGGCCGGCGTCCATAAAGGCAATCCGGCGGCATGCAGGACTTTGCCTACATTGCGCACACCGCTGTCGCCAATCAGCTTGTGTGCGGTATTGGCAGCGGCAAGAGTAACGCGAAGAGCGCTTTCGACAAAGGGCATGTTGTCGGCCGCCCATTTGCCTACACTATGTCCGAAAGAGCCGAGCGACTGACGGCGTATGTCGTGTATAAGTTCGCCGGTATTGATATGCATGGGACATGAGGTGCTGCAAAGTCCGTCGCCGGCACAAGTCTCGTTACCGTAATATCGGAACTGTTTCACAAGACGCTCGAGACGGGAAGGATCTTCTCCGGTCTCTCTCAGTCGGGCAATCTCGCGCTGAGCCACTATGCGCTGTCGGGCCGAAAGCGTAAGGCCGCAGCTCACACAGTTTACCTCGCAAAAACCACACTCGATACATTTGTCGACATGCGGATTTGTAAGCGGCAGAGGCTTGAGATTGTGTATGAAGCATTCAGGATCGTCGTTGAATATCACGCCGGGATTGAGTATACCTTTGGGATCGAAGGCGTCCTTCAAACGGCGCATCAAAGCCCAGGCCTTCGGGCCCCACTCGGCTTCGACAAACGGAGCCATGTTGCGGCCCGTGCCGTGTTCGGCTTTAAGCGAACCGTCGAATCGGCCTACCACCAGTTCCTCGATGTGCTCCATCAGGTTGCGGTATTTATTTATATCGTCCTGAGTGTCAAAACTCTGAGCAATGACAAAGTGATAGTTGCCTTCGAGGGCATGGCCGTAGATGCAGGCGTCGTCGTAGCCGCAATCTTCTATCAACTTAGCCAATGCGACAGTAGCCTCGGGCAACGAATCGATATGGAATGCGACATCTTCAATCAGCGCCGTCGTACCCAAGGGGCGAGTGCCACCGACAGCCGGGAATACGCCCGAGCGCATCTGCCACCATGCAGCCACTTCGGCCGGGTCGGTAGAGAAATGAGCCGGAGTGAACAGTCTGAAGCAAGCGAGGATTTTCATTGTCGCTTCGATCTGACTGTCGAGCACATGCGGATCGTCGGCCTCGGTCTGTATCAGAAGTGCCGTCAGATCCTTGCCTGTACGGTCGCCTACCGAGGCGAGCGATTTACGGTCGAGCAGTTCACAAGCCTGCACGGGAGCTTCCTTGCGCATCGCAACAACAGCGCGGCATGCTTCGGCCATATCGTCGAAATATACCATGGCCGATGCAGTAAACGGTTTCTCTTCTTCCGTATTTACCGATACTTCGCTGATGAACGCAAGAGTACCCTCACTGCCTACCATGCAATGGGTAATGATATCGAACGGATCATCGAACAGTATGAACGGCAGGATATTAAGCCCGGTCACGTTCTTTATCTCATATTTGTGGCGAATGAGGCTGAAGAGCTCAGGATCATTGGCTATGGCACTGCGGATAAGCTCGATCTCGGCAAGGAGGGCTCCATGAGACCGTGAGAAAGCCTGACGCGAAGCTTCGTCGCCGGTGTCGAGCACGGTGCCGTCGGCGAGGATTATACGCACAGAACGCATTATACGGTCGCTGTTGGCGTGTGTTCCGCACTTCATGCC
>JAGAUV010000075.1 GCA_017620635.1 Muribaculaceae bacterium
ATCGCTCGAGCCGGCGATGGCTCCCTTACTCAGCATTGTAGACCGGGTCAATAACACCGATCCTCTCAACATAAGCATGGGCAACCCTGATCTCCGCGATTCCTATCAGCTTTCGGTCAGCCTCTCTACTGAGCATTTTCGTCCACATCGCAGCGCACGGCACAACGCATCTATCAATTATACGACCATATTCAACCAATTTGCTCGTGGGTTTGTATATAATCCGGCTACCGGTGTAAGAACCTATAAGACATATAATATCAACGGCAACTGGGTTTTGTCCGGCAATCATCAGTATTACAGTGCCTTTGGCCGCAACAACAGCTTTCGACTGGAAGTGAGGACCACACCGATGTATGCACACAGTGTCGACCTTGCCGGCGCTATGACTGAGATGTCGGGCGACATGCCTCCGCGTCGCACAATCGGGTCCTTATCGCTCAATGAGTATGTGCGTTTTAACTGGCAGGCAGGACGTAACCGCATGTCGGCTTTCACTTCTGCCCGTGTCAGCCATTACAGCAGTTCCGATAAAGGCTTCAACAACTTCACTTCATGGACGTGCAATTATGGCATATCCGAGACATTGAACCTTCCTTACGAATGGAGCCTGTCGTCGGACATGACGCTATATACACGACGAGGATTCGTCGATTCGCGACTCAATACCACCGACCTGGTGTGGAATGCCCGGGTCACGAAATCGATATTGAAAGGTTCTTTTACCTTTGCCCTGGATGCCTACGACATGCTGCATCAGCTGATCAACATAAACTATGACATCAACGCTCAGGCTCGTACTGAGGCGGTATGCAATGTGATACCGGCCTATGTACTCTTCCATGTGCAGTGGCGATTTAACAAGCAACCGAAGAAATGGTAGAGGAAAAATTTTATTATGAATTATTTGGAGTGACACTATTATTTTAGTAACTTTGTAACGAAAAATTTAGTATAAACCTTAAAATGATATTTACATGAAACAATTATTTAAGTTGACATGGGTTCTGCTCCTTGGCCTGCTTGCCGCTTTACCGGCAATGGCTGCAACTCCGATGAAGCAGAACATCAAAGTTGGCATGGCCGATGTAGCTATCAACATCAATATCCCTGAAAGCGCCGGCATGAAGCTTGAAAATCCTACAGGACTGGTAATCAACTCGTCGATGTTCGAAAACGCCTGTGAAAACTTCTGGGATGAAAATGCCGAGGGCATACTCCTCACTTACGACGGCAAATCGATCACAGGCAAAGTGCCTATGGAGCTGAGCTACCAGTGGTTCAATATTATCTTGAATGACAAGGCAACGCAGATGGACATGAATCTGCTTGTGTTGCTGTCGCAGGATCAGGCTAATGTGATAGACATCGATCTTGTAGAAACAGAACCTTATTACAAAGTGAGCTCTAACCTTGAAGCTTACAACAAATTAAACTGGCAGGACTGGTACACCCTGGCGGCTATCGCACAGTTTATGTCCAATAATCCGGCTTACGAAGATCCTCTCAAATGGCTTCCCGACTCGGCTTACGACAGCTGGAAGACAGCCGAGAAGGAGTACTGGGGCACGATGTATACCGACCGCATGAAATATATCATAAATTTCAGCAAATGCAGCAATCTCTATGTGAAAGCTCCGGCATGGGTCAAAAACTCGTCGAAGTGGTGGTTTGCCGCCAAATATGCAATGGATTATGTAGCCATAGCAAAGATGAGAAACAATCTTACGGTGCCCGAACCACCTATCGAGTTTTACTCATTCCTGAGCAAAATAGATTTTACCTACGAGTTCCTGACACACTTCGCCCTGCAGCCCCAGAAAGTGATACTCGACAAGATACTCGGCATCAGCGCCGCCGGTATCAAGCCTATAGGCGATACTCCCGTCAAGGAATGGCAGGCCGGCGTGAGCAAGGCTTTGTCGAAGGCATTCACACCCACCGATCTACTGCTCGACATGCTCGCCGCACAGTCGTATATCAATCAGATAAGCGAGGATAACAAAGCGCTGACTGCAATACAGATCGAAAACGTGAAAAGTGGCTTCGGCAACGATCTGGCCAAGATCATCCTCAACAGAAACGACAAGAAATAAGCATATCTCACAAAGCAAACGAGTGAGCGGCATGGCCATGGAGAGCCATAGCCGCTCATTTTTTTGCGTCGCGACTGACATTGTGTCAGAGTGGCTTGTCTGGCACTTTTTTTGTAGTTGTTTGTTATATACTATTGAACAATATATAAACAGATAACATATGCAAAAAGGTACTATCGGGGTAACAACCGAAAATATTTTCCCCGTCATCAAAAAGTTTCTCTACAGCGACCACGAGATCCTCCTACGCGAACTTGTGAGCAATGCCGTAGACGCAAGCCAGAAACTGCGGGCATTGGCATCGTTCGGCGAATATAAAGGCGAGCTTGGCACTCTCGACGTACATATAAAAGTAGACAAAGAGGCCGGCACACTCACAGTGAGCGACCGCGGCATAGGCATGACCGCCGAGGATGTGGACAAATACATCAATCAGATAGCATTCTCGGGCGCTGAAGAGTTTCTCAACAAATACAAGGACACGGCGGCAAGCATCATAGGCCATTTCGGCCTGGGCTTCTATTCGGCATTCATGGTGTCGAAAAAAGTCGTGATAGAATCTCTTAGCTACAAGGAAGGCGCCGAGGCAGTGCGCTGGGAGTGCGACGGATCGCCCGAATATCAGATGGGAGCCGGCTCACGCACAGAGCGCGGCACAGACATAATACTCTACATCGACGACGAGAGCAAAGAGTTCCTCGACCAGCAGCGCGTCGACACCCTGCTGCGCAAGTACTGCCGCTTCCTGCCCGTACCTGTCGTTGCCGGCAAGGAACGTGAATGGAAGGACGGCAAATGGATAGACACCGACCGCGACCTGGTGATCAACAGCACCGAACCCCAGTGGATGAAGAAGCCGAGCGATCTCAGTGACGCCGACTATCAGGCATTCTATCAGGAGCTTTATCCCGGTCAGGAAGAACCACTCTTCTGGATACACCTCAATGTGGATTATCCTTTCCACCTTACCGGTATCCTCTACTTCCCCAAGATCAAAAACAATTTCGACATCAACCGCAACCGCATACAGCTCTACTGCAACCAGGTGTTCGTTACCGATTCAGTAGAAGGCGTCGTGCCCGAGTTCATGCAGCTTCTGCAGGGTGTGATAGACTCGCCCGACATACCTCTCAACGTATCGCGCTCGTACCTGCAGGCTGATACATCGGTCAAGAAAATATCGAGCTACATAACCAAGAAGGTGGCCGGACGTCTCGACGAGCTCTTCCGCGCCGACCGCGCCGAATTTGAAAAGAAATGGGACGACATACGTATATTTATCGTATACGGCATGCTTACCGACGAAAAATTCTGCGACGCGGCCATGAAGTTCATGCTTCTGAAGGACACCGAGGGCAAATACTACACGCTCGACGAGTACAAGACCCTGGTGGAAGCCAACCAGACCGACAGCGAAGGCAAGACAGTATATCTATATGCCACCGACGCCACAGCCCAGTACGACTACATCAAAGCCGCCAACGAGCGCGGATACAACGTGCTGCTTCTCGACGGACAGCTCGACAACCATTTCGTAGGCCTGCTCGAGCGCAAGCTTGAAAACACAAGCCTCGTGCGCGTCGACTCCGACGTGACCGACAACCTCATCCGCAAGTCGGACCGCAAGGTGGCCGAGCTTACACCTGCAAGCCGCGCCATACTGACACGTCTCTTCGAACAGCCCACACGCAAAGTGGAGAAGACAAGCTTTATGATACAGTTCGAGGCTCTTGCCGAGAACTCACAGCCCGTAGTGCTTACTCAGAACGAATACATGCGCCGTATGAAAGAAATGGCCGCCCTGCAGCCCGGCATGAACTTCTACGGCGAACTTCCCGACAGCTATACGCTGGTTGTAAACACCGAACATCCGCTTATCAAATCAATTACCGAAAAGGCTGACAAAGCTCTCGACGCTACAGTGGAGCCCCTGCTCAAATCTATCGACGAGGCCAATGCAAAGGCAGAGGAGACACGCAAGGCAGCCGACGGCAAAGAACTCTCGGCCGAGGCCCGTACGACGGTCGACGCCGCAGAGAAGACAGTGAGCGACAGCCGCGCCGCCATGGACAATGCCATCGACGCATACGCCCCCTCAGAACCTGCTGTGGCGCAGCTTGTCGACCTTGCCTTACTCGGCAACGGTCTGCTTCGCGGCGAGTCCCTGAGCGACTTTATAGCCCGTTCGGTAAATCTGCTCTAATAAACGCTACTACTAATAAATGACATAAGCCCGAATCTCGCATTGAGAAACGGGCTTATGTTTTATATGTACACTTATCAGAATTTATTGAGAGTGATTGTGGCACCCTGAGGGGTGGACATTATCAGCGAAGATCCTTTGAGATGATCTATATGATATTGCTGATACCAGTGTGCAGTATCCACATCCTCTTTAGTCACTGTTATACCCCATAGATATAGATCGGCCGGATTGACATTCCTGAACTCGAGCTTTATGTCAGGTTTTTCATAATCCATTACAGCCACTACTTTTCTATTTAACTGAGCAAGGTCACGATAGAAGCTGTAGAAATTACCTGTACGTCCTTTTTCCGTACCGTCGGGATATTTTATCGATTCTATACGCCAGCGTCCGGCCAGATCTCCTATAAGCGGTGTCTTCACACACGAGCATAAGGAGATACTTATCAACAAGACAATCAGATATATAATCTTTTTCATAACAGACCTGTTTTAGTGATGGTAAACATACCGCCGAAGGTATTACGTATTATATCGCCGTGATCTCCGGCTACAGTAGCCTTGAAAGACCATCCGGGCAAGAACTTCGGAGAGTATGATACTTCGAGCATTGAGCTTAAATTGTGCATTACTTTAGGAGTAGGATTACCATATGTGCCCCACGAACGGGTGTGGGAAAGCAAAATACGGTACGACAACTGATCGGTAGGATTGCCCGATATGCCTGCATGATGCGCTATAATACGGTTATGCAGGAATATTTTGCCATCATTATATATAGGCGATATGAGCAGGGGATTACCGAGACCCATACCCCAGTGCTGCCATCCGCCGTAGATATAGTGGTTGTAGTAATTGTCTGTACCGCTTATCTGTATAGGTATCTCGGGCGTACGGTCCCAATATACAGGGCCGGACTGATCCTTTGTGTACAGATATTCGTACACAATCTTGTCGACAAAAGGATTCTTGGGCAAAGTCAATTCTGCACCGAGCAACATGTCGCGCCATAAATAATCCCAGAACAACTGCGAATGATCCTCGAAATAATGCTGATAGTATACTCTTGCGGCCCAGTCCTTATCCTTAGGTGCCCATGAGAGAGCCAGAGACCATTCGCCCACATGGTTACCGTAAGCATTTGCAATCTCTCCACTCTGAAGAGGATCATTGCTGTCACCACCGCTAAGGCCGAATATGGCATTTATAATGTCCTTGAAGCTGTGGTGCATGTCTATCTCATGATATTTGCCTTTTATCAACTTGAAAGCTTTGCCGCCGAACTGTGTACCCATCTCGAAACCACCTTCGACGGTAAGAGGAAACCTGTCTCTGTTGCCGCCACGGAGGAATATACCTTTGGTATGATACAATACCTTGTTTGTACGGCTGCTCTTACCGTCGAAATTACGGTACTGCCATCCGCCGTCGGTAAAAATACCGAAAGAGAAGAAGCCTTTGAAAGCAAGCCACTTGTTCATCTTAGGTATCCACTGATACTCCGGCATGGCGATGTATATCTGCGGTATAGGCCTTGCGTTGTTAGAGAATACCATGTCGCCCGATCCGAGCTCCTGGTTGACCACTCCCATATATCTTTGTTTCGATCCTATGGTTAGAAGAAGCGAACGGTATTTAAGTTCTCCGTAGAGCTGTTGCACCACAAATTTAGAAGTAAAATTGTAAGGTACCACAAGGTCGACACCGGCACCCCACGAAAAACGACGTGTAGTGTCTACATCATGGAAAGCAGCGGCACGGAGATAGCCGTTGTTGCGATCGAGAGAAGAGAGTCCGTAGCGGTTGTTGAGCATCCAGAAAGGAGTCTGTTTGGAAGAATTGGCAGTCATAGCCTCAACCATGTATCTTCCTACAGTACCGCGCTCATAAGCAAAGGAAGTAGAGGCTATGATCAATGCTATAAATACTATATGTCTGAGTTTCACTATATTGTACCTGATAATTAATGAATCATAAATACAATATACACAGGTATACCAGATATTTCTACCTGATATACCTATAATATATTAAAGATTACTCTACGTTAAAATGGTCTCCGGCAATCTTCAGATTGACTTCCCGGATAAAGTCAATGATGTCGGCTCGAACAGGCGTGTCCTCTATATCAGCCTCAATGCGTTTGATAGCATTGAAAACCGAAGTCTGGCTCTGATATATCTGTCGGTAAGCCTTGGCAACATCATCGATCTGCTGCTCGGTAAAACAGGCGTGTTTACCCATGACGATGGAGTTGATGCCATAGAACACAACAGGATTGTGAGCCATGATGACATAGGGCGGAACATTGCCGCTTATACGTGTGCCGCCTTTGATGAGGACGAATTTACCTATGCGGCTTTTCTCGTGCACAACGGCGCTCGACGAAAGGATGGTGCCTGTGTCGATATCAACATCACCGGCTATAGTGACACTGTTGCCGATAACGCACTTAGTAGCAATGTGTGTGTCGTGACCGATGTGGGCGTCGCCCATGATGAAGCTGTCGCTTCCTACTACAGTACCCCCCTGCGAGTATATGCCTCTGTTGATAATCACATGCTCACGGATAACTGTGTTGTCGCCTACGGTACAGAACGAAGGGTTTCCCTTCCAGCGGAAGTCCTGAGGATCCGCTCCCACAATCGCACCCTGATATATCTTAACATTCTTCCCTAAAGTAGTGCCGCGGATGACACTCGCATAGGGCATGATCTCACATCCATCACCTATAACGGTGTCAGCATCGATATATGCGAACGGATGCACGGTAACCTCATTGCCAAGTTTGGCATTGGGATCTACATATGCTAAAGGGCTGATCATATACATTGTTTATGTTTAATTGTTCTTATGGGTTCAAATTTAATAATTTATTTCTTAACAACAAAATTATAGACAAATGGTGCGAAAGATATGCTTCTTCTTACCATCGCCGGCCGCTTATCAACACCCCTTTTTATTATTTATCTCTTTATACATAAAAAATTTTTTTAAGCGTAAAAATAGAGTAATAATAAGAATGGGTGTTGATATGTGTGATAACTTTCAGGCTCTTTTCTTGCATATATGGCTTATTGAGTATGAAAGACAGTTGTTCTACATATTATCTACATGTTAAAAGTCTTACATATAAGTACTTAAATATGTTATCAACATGGTGTTGATAAGTGAGAGCGTTGATAATTTGATAGTTTTACAGCTCATTTTATGGTTGATAAACATGCTTTTTTGTGTTGGTAAGCGTTCGAAAAATACATTATAAAAAGTAAGGCGCAGATTTGTATATGCCGTGTGGTGTGCGGCTTATACAAATCTGCTTTATAAGCAAAAAAAGATGTTTAGAACTTATCTAAGTTTATTAACAGTGTTATCAACATTGTTGAAAAGCTGTCGGAACTGCACAGCCACAAGTATAGTTGTCACTATAGTGGCTACCATATCTGATATCGGGAAAGATATCCATACGCCGTCGACCTGCATGTAGTGTGGCAATATGATAAGAAGAGGAATGAGGAAGACTACCTGACGCAGCAGACCTACTATTATGGATTTTGTAGCCTGTCCTATACTCTGGAAAAGACATGTGGAAATGACCTGGAAACCTACGAATGCGAAGGCCCACAGGCAATGGTGGAGAGCTCGCTCGGTGGCGTCGAGCAGGGCATTGTCGCTTGTGAAAGCCATGCCTATCTCACGGGCGAAACATAGTCCGGACACGGCGCCGACAGTAGTTATGACAGATGCTACAGCCACGGCGAGCCAGTAGGTGCGGCGCAGACGGTCGAATATGCCGGCGCCGTAGTTGTAACCTATGATGGGCTGCATGCCCTGGCATATACCCAGTATGACAGTGACAAGGAGCGAGGTATATGTGACCATGATACCGGCGGCTGCAATGTCGCGGTCGTTGCCATATCCGGCGAGCGAATTGTTGACAAGTGCGTTGACAATACATGAGGCGGTGTTGACTATAGCCGGTGCCGCGCCTATCGCCATTATGCCTATTATCAGTTTCCATCTGAGGCTGTATATGCCTTTGCAGAAGCGTACGGTGGCGTCGCGGCGTATGAAGTGCGAGCATACGAAAAGAGTGGATACCGCCATGGCTATGTTTGTAGACCATGCGGCTCCCTCTATGCCCCAGTCAAGAACATATATGAATAAAGGATCGAGCACTACATTCACTATGGCTCCTATAAGCATGGTCATCATGGCGCGTTTGGGGTAGCCTGACGCACGCATGATGTTGTTGAGACCGTAGGCAAGATTAGTCATCAGACATCCCGGAAGCAGGGTAAGCATATACGACCGGGCATATGGCAGCGTTACGCTGCTTGCTCCGAAAAGATCGAGCAGAGGATCGATGTATATTGCAAACAGTGTGATGTAGACAGAGGCGTTGATAAATGTGAGAACAAAAGCGTTGCCGAGGATGATATTGGCCTCTCTTTTTTTGCCTGCACCCAGCATTATTGATACCTTGGCCGATGAACCCACTCCTATGAGCACACCTATAGCCGTGGTAAGGTTCATCAGGGGGAAGGTAATGGCCAGTCCGGCTATAGCGTCCGGTCCTACCCACTGTCCGATAAAAATACGGTCTACTACATTGTACAGAGCCATTACCATCATGCCCACGACAGCAGGCAGGCTATACTCCCATAGCAGTCTGCCAACCGGGCGTGTGGAGAGTTGTTCAAGTCTGTCGGTATCTTGTGAGCTCATGTGTCTGTATGTAGTTCGACCTTTATTTTACGTAAAAGGGCTTGCCACGGCAAGCCCTTGATGTATTTTTAAGAAGTAGTTATACGTTTCTTACTTGCTTGCCACTGCGCGCTCGTAATATTTGCGTATGTCTACACGTGTGTTGTTGACGTATGAAGGATAGTTGTCGATGATTTCCTTGTAAGCCTTGGCTTCAGCATCGTAGTTGGCCTGGGCGCGATAGATGTTGGCCATCTTGACAAGGATGAAAGGAACTATTTCGGGGTTCTCGTCGGCATCGTCGATTGCTTCCTTGTAAGCGCCGATAGCTTTGTCGAGCTGATCGAGGTTCACGTAGCAGTCGCCTTTGAGAGTCTCTACGCCGGCTTCGGCTATCTCATCGTCGAGGCTGCAGTCTTCGAGGTATTTGAGAGCTTCCTCGTATTTTCCGTCTTTGTAGAGGAGTATGCCCATCTCGGCTTTAGCGCGGTTGCCGCTCTTGTAGCCTTCTTTTGCAGCGTTGGCATAGAGGTTGAGAGCGATGCTGTCGTTTTGTGCGGCGTCGGCCTTGGCAATAGCTTCGTCAGCTTTCTTGCTACCGCTCTGAGCTATCATGATGTATGCAAGAGCAGCGATAACACATAAAACGGCAACGACAAAAATAGTAAGGATAGTCTTTTTATTAGCGCGTGCTTTTGCTACGATGTCTTCTGATTGATCCACTTCAGGAGCGGTCGGACGGTTATTTTCCATTGTTATGTTTGGTTTTTCGTTATCTATTCAATGTAAACAAGTCTTAAAAAAGACGTGAATACGCTTTCGAACTGCAAAAATAGTGTATATTTGACAATTATAAAAATTTTCGAGGCCATATTTTTTGTTTTAACTTATAAATCATTAAATTTGCACACCTAAAACCCGTATTCACTATGAAAGAAATTGAAATAGTGACACCTGTCACCTCAAAAAGTTATGAAGAGCTGAGCGAAAAGGAGCGAGGTCTTGTAGATGCCGCACGTGTGGCCGTCAAGGGTTCCTATGCCCCTTACAGCAATTTCCATGTAGGTGCGGCGATATTGCTCGACAACGGCGTGACGGTTACCGGCGCCAATCAGGAAAACGTGGCGTATCCGTCGGGTACATGTGCCGAACGTTCGGCATGCTATTATGCCGGCGCCAACTATCCCGACGCCAGATTCGAGATGATAGCTATAACGGCGCTCGACCAGAACATTAGTGAGCCGCTCGTGCCTACAGCTCCATGCGGTGCTTGCCGTCAGGCTTTGCTCGAGTACGAGATTCTCGCTAAAAGAAATGTGCGTGTACTGCTTGTCGGTGCCGACGAAATATATTGTTTACCTTCTGTCAAGTCTCTCCTCCCTCTCGCTTTCACAAGCTTTTAATAGAACATTATAATTGCAAATGGATTTTATAGAAGAACTTACCTGGCGTGGCATGATACACACAGTCATGCCGGGTACAGAAGAAGAACTTAAGAAAGGAATGACTGTCGGTTATCTCGGTATCGACCCGACAGCCGACAGCCTCCATATCGGCCATCTTGTGGGTGTGATGATGCTTCGTCATTTCCAGCGCTGCGGACACAAACCCATCGCTCTTGTAGGCGGCGCTACCGGTATGATAGGCGACCCGTCAATGAAGAGCCAGGAACGCAAGCTCCTCGACGAGCCCACACTCCGTCACAACCAGGAAGGCATCAAGCGTCAGCTCGCTCATTTTCTCGATTTTGATTCGGATGCGCCCAATGCCGCCGTGCTGGTCAACAACTACGACTGGATGAAAGACTTCACTTTCCTCGACTTCATCCGCGACGTAGGCAAACTTATTACGGTAAATTATATGATGGCCAAGGATTCGGTCAAGAAACGTCTGTCGGGCGAAAACCAGCAGGGCATGTCGTTTACCGAGTTCAGCTATCAGCTCGTTCAGGGTTACGACTTCCTTACCCTCTACCGCGACCGCGGCTGCAAGCTGCAGATCGGCGGCAGCGACCAGTGGGGCAATATGACGACAGGCACCGAGCTCATACGCCGCACTCTCGACGGCGAGGCTTATGCCCTGACATGCAACCTTATCACAAAGGCCGACGGCACCAAATTCGGCAAGACCGAAGGCGGCAACGTATGGCTCGACCGTAATCGCACGTCTCCCTACAAGTTCTATCAGTTCTGGCTCAATGTGGCCGACGACGATGCCGAGAAATATATCAAGATCTTCACGACCCTGTCGCGCGAGGAGATCGAATCTCTTATCGCCGAACATCGTCAGGATCCCGGCCGCCGACTGCTCCAGCGTCGTCTTGCCGAGGAGATAACCACTATGGTGCACAGCGCCGAAGACCTCCGTGCGGCTCAGGAAGCATCGCAGATTCTGTTCAGCAACAATACCGCCGACGCCCTTCATCGCCTCGACGAGTCAACTCTGCTCGATGTATTCGAGGGTGTGCCTCAGTTTGAGGTAGACCGCAGCGATATTGAGGCAGGCATACGTCTTGCCGACCTCCTCACGGAGAAAGCTGCCGTGTTCCCCTCCAAGGGCGAGATGCGCAAGCTCGTGCAGGGTGGCGGCGTGTCGATAAACAAGGAGAAGCTTACCGATCCGCAGGCTGTAGCTTCGGTCGACATGCTGCTTGCCGACCGATATATACTGGTACAGAAAGGTAAAAAGAATTATTTCCTGCTGATAGTTAAGTAATTATATATTCAGTACAATATAGATGGCGGCCATCCGGAGTGAGGATATGGCCGCCATTCTTGTGTATAATTAACACTATTTAACTAATAGATAAACAGAAATGTATCAGTTTGTTTGCGGATATATTGTATATTTGCGATGTGGAAGACAAGACATTAATTTTTATTGCTTTTAGATGAAAATAGTACTTGCCGCAGAATATAGCGATGAGGTCAGCGCCAGTATAGCGAAAGGGATGCTCGAAGCTAACGGTATCAATTCGATTATAGAAGGATCTAATATGGTGCGCCTTTATTTTGGTGCCGAAATATGGAATCCTGTAAGACTGATGGTAAGGGAAGACGATCTGGAAGCTGCAAAAAAACTGCTTGCCGAACATGGTGATATTTGAAACAGAGACAGATGTATTTCGATAAAGACATAGGCTGACGACTCAGCGCAATAAATCCAATCCGACATGATCCTACCCTCCGCCTCATAGGCGGCAAGGCGTGGATTGTGTCGGATTTTTTTATCTTCCGACAAGAGATATTTGATTTATTGTCAAACCTTTAAATGCACAAAAATGAGTAACTATGCAATTAAGGTAATGAGTTGCAGCCGTCGTGGCCGCATCAGCTATGTGTCGTCCGAGCTGCTTCAGAAGCTCATAGAGAATCTGGAGAGCGAAGATCTGAAACCCTCACGCCGCGGACTGCGCCTCGTCGAACTGGGCTACATGGCCCTCGACAACGGCTACTACGCCACGGCCCTCGACCTCTTCGGCAAGGCGCTCGACTGCGTCATCTCCGACGGGGATATGCGCAAAACGCGCATGACAGCCTTGGGCCGACATGTGGCCTTCCGCGCGGCGGAGGGTGTCGACAGGATATGGCGCCACATGGGCTCCGACTCTGCCGTTCGAAAAGGGGTAAAGGAGTTCTTTACAGAGCTTCATTATCTGCGCCTCGGCATCGACTACGACGAGGTGTTGTCGGAAATGAGCGATTTCTACAACAGCTGACAATCAGGGTGTGGGGCGCATGCCCCACACTTCTTTAATAGCAAAATAAGTATTGCTTCGCAATCGATTTATTTGTACCTTTGCATCGACATGGAACAATATATAGTATCGGCACGAAAATACCGACCGACGACATTCGACAGCGTCGTAGGACAGCAAGCGCTGGCCGGAACGCTCAAGAATGCCATCAGCACCGGCAGACTGGCCCACGCCTACCTTTTCTGTGGTTCGAGAGGAGTAGGCAAGACCTCGTGTGCGCGTATTTTCGCCAAGACAATAAACTGCACAAACCGGACTGCCGCCGGCGAGGCGTGCAACGAATGTGATTCATGTCGGCAGTTCAACGAAAACCGCAGCCTCAACATCATCGAGCTCGATGCCGCCAGCAACAATGGCGTCGACGATATCCGCGCTCTTATCGAGCAGGTAGCCGTGCCTCCTACGCAGGGGCGCTATCGTGTGTTTATCATCGATGAGGTGCACATGTTGTCGAATGCGGCTTTCAACTCCTTCCTGAAGACTCTCGAGGAGCCGCCGGCATATGTGATTTTCATTCTTGCCACTACTGAGAAGCACAAGATCATACCCACAATTCTTTCCCGTTGCCAGATCTACGACTTCAACCGTATATCGATCAACGACATGGTAAGCCACATGCAGCGTGTCGCCGCTAACGAAGGCATCACAGCCGAGCCCGAGGCTCTCAATGTGATAGCGCGAAAAGCCGACGGCGCCATGCGCGACGCCCTTTCGATTTTCGATCAGGTGGCGGCCAGCACGAACGGCAACATCAGCTATGCGGCCACTATCGAGAACCTCAATGTACTCGATCAGAGCTACTACAACCGTCTGCTCGATGCTTTTGTGGCTCAGGATATAGCTCAGGCTCTCCTGATATACAAGGAGATACGCGACCAGGGTTTCGACTCCCAGTTCTTCGTCAACGGCCTGGCGTCCTATCTGCGCGATCTTGCCGTGGCACAGAACCCGTCGACACTCAATCTCCTCGAAGCCACCGACGATGTACGTCAGGAGATGGCAGCAAGGGCGTCGAAGTTACATCCTACATTCCTCTACCGCGCGATGGATCTCTGCAACGAAGCCGATTTCAATTTCCGCGCGGCAAGCAACAAACAGTTTCTCGTCGAGCTCACGCTCATCAGACTGTGCCAATTGCTAAGCCCCTCGACCGATGATGTCGGAGCCGGCGGGGGGCAATTACAACCGCTCGAGAACTATACTACGAGCGTAGCTCCGCAAGAAGCGGCCCCTGTGGCCGCGCCGGTGGCCGCGACAGCGCCAAAACCTGTCGTGACGTCGCCGCTACCTCAGCCGTCTGCACCTCAGCCGCGTGCCACCTATGCTCCCGGTGGCATGTCGCTGGCCGAGGTGGCAAGGCGTGCGCGTAACACCTCACATAACCATACTGATAATTCAAATAAAAAAGAAGCCGACGGCCGACGGGCGCAGCAGTACACCGATGCCGACATAGCAAGCGCATGGGCTTCGCTGGCCGCCAATATGAATGCCGACAGGGTGCTGGCTTCGGTTATGGGCAACATTACTCCCATACATGTAGAGGGCGACAGGTACCTGCTGCGCTGCGCCTCTCAGCTGGTGGCCGACATGGTGGAGAAACATATCGACACTATAAGCGCCTCGATACGCGACAGCGTGTCGAACGACAACATATGTTTCGAGACCGAAATCAGCGACGTCGATCTGCCAAAGACGATGTGGACCGACGACAGGGTGCTCGAAGAACTCATCAAGGAGCATCCGGCTATCGACGAAATGATAAAGAAATTTCAACTTCGCAGAATCTGATACTATCTATGACCAATCTACGATCACTTTTATCGGGGCTTGCCGCCCTCTTTGCCGGTATGGCCGTTTATGCGGCGGCGCCGGCGGCTTACTATAAGGATGCGGAAGGAAAGAGCGACAAGACTCTCTATATGGCGCTCGGCGATATCATCAACAGCCATAACGCCAAATCATACGATTATCTCTGGACTGCCTTCAAGACCACCGATGTGGACGCCGACGGCAGGATATGGGACATGTATTCCACCAAGCGCTGGCGAGCCGGTGGCGAGCAGTGCGGCAATTATTCATCGATAGGCGACTGCTACAACCGCGAGCATTCATTCCCCAAGAGCTGGTTCAACGATGCCAAACCTATGTACACCGACCTTTTCCACCTCTATCCAACCGACGGAAAGGTAAACGGCCAGCGAGGCAACAATCCCTTCGGCGAGTGCGCCAACGGTTCTTATGTGGCCTCTTCCGGCTCGGTCAAGGCTCTTGGTAAATTGGGTACGAGCACTTTCGCCGGTTATTCAGGCAAGGTATTCGAGCCCGACGACGAGTACAAAGGCGACTTCGCCAGGACATATTTCTATATGGCGGCATGCTACAGCGACCGCAACTCGTCGTGGAAGAGCGATATGCTCGCCGGCAACCAGTTCCCCTTCTTCAAAGAGTGGGCTATAAACCTGTTGCTCAAGTGGCACCGTCAGGACCCCGTCAGCGACAAGGAGCTCAAGCGCAACGACGCCGTGTACAATATACAGAACAACCGCAACCCCTTTATCGACCATCCAGAGCTCGCCGAGCACATATGGGGCAACAGGAAAGGCACCCCCTGGAACTCGTCGGCTGAGCTCGCGCCCGAGATCAACAAACCCGTCGACGGTTCTGTCGTCGACTTCAGTGTCACTGCGAAATACTCTCCCGTACTGCGCGACATACCACTCAAGACAAGCAACGCCAAAGACAAAGTGACAGTGACGGCCACAGGTCCTTTCGCTGTCAACGGCGGCACATATCTTGCCTCCGAGACCAATAAAGGCACATCCGTGCAGGTGCAGTATCAGCCTACACAGACAGGCTCGCACAGCGGTACGCTTACCGTGACATGCGGCAGCCTGAGCTCTACGGTAACCCTTGTCGGCAAGACCGTCGACGGACTGCCTGTAGGAAAGGCTACCGACATTACCTCAGAGTCGTTCACGGCAAACTGGACATATATAGGCGATGACGTCGACGGCAAATACGACTTTACCGTTACCGATGCCGACGGTGTGCTGAGCGGCTATCCCATACAGGTCGATGCCAAGGCCGGCTCGTATGTGGTGAGAGGTCTTATGCCTGAGACTGCCTATACCTACTATGTGCGCAGCAGCCAGTTTACCAGCGACGGCGTGATAGTATTCACAGCCGAGGCTCTTCCGTTTATCGACTTCCTCTTCGACGGCGAGCTCTATTTCGCCACAACACCCGGCGAGCCGAGCCCCGAGGCTGAGATCCTTGTGCAGATCGAAAATGTAAAGACTGATGTTACCGTGAGTGTCAAGGCACCCTTCGAGCTGTCTCTCGACCGTGCCGAATGGTCTCAGTCGATAGTCTTGACACCCGACGAAAGCCGAATCTACATGCGCCTCAACAGCGCCGCCGCAGGTACTTTCGAGAGCTCCCTCACGGCAGTTGCCGGCGATTATGTCAACGACAACACAAGCGTGAGCGGCATTGCCACCGACAAAGCAGTATTCTTCGAGGACTTTGAGGCTACTCCGGCGCCGGCATCATCGTACGGCATAAGCCATTATAACGGCAGCGCCGCCGAATGGACTCTCAACAATGCCGGCTACTGGACAGGCGGAAGCGATGCCGGCCATGACGGATCTGCTGTTGCTGTCCGTTTCGGCAAGGCCAAGACGAGCGGCACTACATCTGTCGAGATGGCTTCGGTAAAACAAGGCGGTGCAGGCGTGATTTCATTCTGGGCCAAAAAGTGGAACGACAAGGAGGCTAACAGCACCATCGAAGTGGAGACAAGCAACGATGACGGCGCCACATGGAAGTCGGCCGGAAATGTCACTGTCGCCGGATCCGCATGGCAGGAATATACTGTCACGGCCAATGTACCCGGCGATATACGTGTGCGCTTCCGTCGTACCGACGGCGCACGCATGCACATCGACGATATATCCGTTTCCAATTATTCGTCGGGCGTGAGCGACCCTCTGGCCGAGCGTCATATGTGGGATGCCTATAGCCGCAACGGCGAGCTCATAGTCAAGGTGGACAACAGCGCCGGTATCGAGGCCGGTGTATACACCGTGAGCGGCATCACACTCTTCGAGGGCCGTCTGTCTGAAGGCGTACATGCCTGGCCTCTCGAGCGTGGTACTTTCGTGCTCGTAAGCTCAGGCGATTTCACTCGTACCGTTCTTATCAGATAATTGTCGATGGAGAAAAAAACAATATGGGACATGGCTCGTCTGACGGTAGACCAATACCGTCAGGCTGCCAAAATGCCCGTAGTCGTGGTCCTCGACAACGTGCGCAGTCTCAATAATATAGGTTCCCTGTTCCGCACGGCCGACTGCTTCGCGGCGTCGGGAATAGCGCTATGCGGCATTTCGGCGACGCCTCCGTCGGTCGAGATACACAAGACGGCTCTCGGCGCCGAGGACTCGGTAGCGTGGCAGTACTACGCCACCACCGCCGAGGCTATCGCCGACCTCAGGGCGCGTGGTTTTACCATCGTGTGTCTCGAGCAGGTAAAAGGCAGCATAGCCCTGCAGGATTTTGAGCCGCAGCCCGACAGGGCATATGCCGTCGTGGTCGGAAACGAAGTCGACGGTGTGGAGCCGGCGATAGTCGACAGCGCCGACATATGGCTCGAGATACCGCAGAGCGGCACAAAGCATTCTCTTAATGTTACCATTTCGGCCGCTGTGACACTGTGGCATTTCTACAGTCACAGCTCTGTTTTGGGTAAAGTTTAAAAAGGAAAAATGATATATCCCAGACCTCTTAAGAATGGCGACAAGATAGCGATATGCTCGCCGGCCGGCAGGATAATGCCGGATATAGTCAACGATGCTGCAGACGTGTTGCGCGGCGAGGGATACCGTGTGGAGATAATGCCGCATGCACTTGGCGAGTCAGGCAATTACAGCGGCACCGCCGACGAGCGCTATGCCGATATGCGCGATGCCTTCGCCGATCCCGAGGTACGACTTATTCTATGCAGCCGAGGCGGTTATGGCGTTGTTCATAACCTCGAGAGGCTCGATCAGCTGCCACTCGCCGACGATCCCAAGTGGGTGGCCGGTTTCAGCGATATAAGCGCCCTGCATGCCCTCATGACGAAAAAAGGAATAGTAAGCATACACTCGCTCATGTGCGCCGGCATCAAGCGTGGTGCCGACGACGAGGACATTGCCGCATTCCTCGACATCCTCGAGGGGGGCAGGCCCGTGCATATATTCGACGGCCACTATTACGACCGTCCCGGTATTGCCACGGGTACGATCTTCGGCGGCAACGTGGCGGTGCTTGCCGAGCTTATCAATACTCCGTTCGATTTCATTAAGCCCGACACCATACTGTTTATCGAGGATATAGCCGAGCCTATCTACAAGATTGAGCGCATACTCTATCAGCTCAGGCTGAGCGGTGTGCTCGGCTCGCTCAAAGGTCTGATCGTGGGACAGTTTACCGATTATAAGCCTGACCTCAACTACGACAGTATGGAGGCGATGATACACGACATGACCGCCGAGTACGACTACCCGGTGGCTTTCAATGCGCCTATAGGTCATGTGGATCACAATGTGCCGCTGATAGAGTCGGCCAAGGTAACGCTTAAGGTAAGTCCCGAAGGCCGCAACAGTATTATCTTCCACCGCTGAAGCACTTACTTGCGCAGAACAGTAGCGCCGAGGGTAATGAAGCCCAGCGACCGCGGACGTGCGCCCGACAGTGATATTGCCGCCGCACACTCGGCTATCGTCGAGCCCGTGGTTATGATATCGTCCACAATGGCTATTCTCAGGCCGTCGAGCTCGTGCGGTGCATCTACACCTATCTTGCCTCGTATGTTTGCCTTGCGTGCCGCGTCGCCCTTGTGTGTCTGAGTGCTGTGGCTCCTCAGTGCCACCAGATTATCTCCCATGCATATGCCTGTGGCCTCGCTGAGACCACGGGCTATTTCTATGCTCTGGTTGTAGCCTCGTGTCATGCGCTTGCGCCAGTGCATGGGCACAGGCAGCAGCACGTCGGCCTGCACACCGCCGGTGCGGTGTTGCAGCTCGAGGCCGAAGGCATGTCCGAGTTCGCGTGCCAGCCGTGGATTGTTGTTGTATTTGGCCTGACGTATCATATTGGCCCACGGCGTGGTCGGATCGTAGTCGAACCACGCTTCTGTCAAGCCTTGCGGAGCGACGGCGTTTGCAAAGATATCGGCATAGCGTGTGGCCAGATGATGCGACGAGGCGCGTGGCAGAGAGGTCATGCAACCGATACATATGCCCTTCTCGCCGGGCATGAGTTCGGCGTCGCAGACGGCGCACGACCTCACTCCTACGAGATCGCTGAGATAGTCGAGCATCCTCTGCAGAGTGGTCATTGCCTGTGTCGTGTGTCAGAATTCTACCGACAGCCTCACGTTGAACTGACGGCGTGTGAGATAGTTGGGCACGGCATACTGCAGGCGGTTGACGTCGGTTACCCAGTAGTAGCTGTTGACATTGCTGATGTCCAGCAGGTTGAATATGTCCACCCCGAGCCACACGCTCTTGAAGTTGCCGGCAAAGCCGCTGCGCTTCGCGCCCTCGGCGAGTGGGGAGAGCAGGGCATAGGCGAGACCTATGTCGATACGCTTGTAGGCCGGGGCTCGGAAGTAGCCCTTGTCGCGGCTGCCGCGCGGTGCGGTCATGGGCAATCCGTCGGAGAGGATGCCGCGAAGATTGAACTTCAGCTTGGGAAACTTGGGGAAGTAGTCGGTAAAGAACAGTGCTACGGAATAACGCTGGTCGGTAGGCCGGGGCACTTTCACTCCGTTGAGGTTTTCCTGCGTCTTCATGAGCGAGAAACTGAGCCACGAGTCGGTGCCGGGAACGAACTGGCCGAAGAGTTTCATGTCGAGGCCCATGCCGTAGCCGTTGGTAAGGTTGCGGCCGGCATACACTATCTTGAGGTTGTTGATCTCGTAGGGTACGAGATTGGCCAGATTCTTGTAGTAGAGTTCGCCCGAGAGCTTGAAGGGGCGGCCGAAGGCGCGGAATGTGTAGTCGGCGCCGGCGATGAACTGCAGCGAGCGCTGGCTCTTGATGTCGGGGTTGAGACGTACGCTCACATTGCCCTCATTGTCCTCTATCTGCTCGCGAAATTCTTTATAGAAAGGCGCCTGATAGTACAGACCGGTTGAGAAACGGAGGGCAAGGCGAGGGTTGCGGTCGGGCACGAAACCTATACTCGCACGGGGGCTTACGAGAAACTCGCGGTTGTAGTCCCAGTACGACAGGCGCAGGCCGCCGTTGATGTTGAGGTAGCCGGCCGAGATCTCGAGGCGGTATGTATCCATTGCGTAGAACTCGAGCCTCGAGCTCTTGAGGTCGTGCTTCGACGACAGGTTGTAGATCACCTTCAGTGCATCGGGGTCGAAAGGCAGCGAGAAGCCGGCCGAGTCGCGCAGCTCCCATTCGCGCTGGCGGTCCATGATCGTTTCGTTTTTATAGGTAAGGCCATAGGCGAGATTGTGCCTGTTTATGCCTGTCTCGCCTTTGAGGCTGAGTGCTATCACACTTGCCTTGAATCGGTTGCGTGCATGTTCGTGGTATCGTCCCACGCCGAGCTCGCCGCCTATGTTCTCGCCGCCGGCGCTGCCGGTGCCGGCCTGGTCGAGCCAGTATTCTCCCGATATGTCGTAGGCCACAAGTTCGTTTGTAAGATAGCCCGATGTCTGCAGGGTAAATGTGCTCGCCTTGTTGGGCTTGAAGTCAAGCGACAGAGCGCCGAAATAGGTCTCGAAGCGGTCTTTTTCCTGGCCGTCGAAATATACCGTAAATTCTTTGGCGTCGGTGGAGGTGCCGAATTTTGTGCTGCGGTTATGCGGTATGAACTTGTAGTTGTTTATCGCTATGTTGCCGAGGAACGAAGCCTTCCATTTCGGAGAGAAGGTATAAGCCAGGTTTGTCTGGTAGTCGAAGAAGCGCGGATCGTATTCGCCCTTGTCGTCGAGCGAGGACAGTATTGAGCTGTTCTGTTTGTAACGTATGCCGTGCAGTTGGCTGAACTTCTTCGAGCTCGTGCCTATCGCCGCCGACGCGCCCATGAGCGATGCCGACACCGAGCCTTCGAATGCCTCAGGCTCGCGGTATGTTATGTCGAGTACCGAGCTCATCTTGTCGCCGTACTTTGCCGAGAAGCCGCCGGTAGAGAACGCTATGCCGCCGAGCATGTCGGGGTTGACGATCGAAAGGCCCTCCTGCTGTCCCGACGTGACGAGCTGTGGACGGTATACTTCTATGCCGTTGATATACACGCTGTTTTCATCGTATGTGCCGCCGCGCACACGGTATTGGCTCGAGAGCTCGTTGTTGCTGTTTACGCCTGCCATGGTGGAGAGCATCGACTCCACGCTGCCGCCCGAGGCGTCGGGAGCGAGACGGTAGGCGTCGCGGTCGATGCGCTGCATGCCCGACGTCTGCTTCTGGTAGTCGGTCACTTCCAGGGCCCCCAGGGCGTAGGTTGCCGTCGACATCTTCACGTTTACCGTCACTTCGCCGCTGGGGTCTATGAGCCGTCGGCGCGATTCCTCGTAGCCTATGCACGAGAATACGAGCCTGAGCGTGTCGGTTTCGGGGCAGGTAAGTGTGTATCGGCCGTCGAGACCGGTGGTGGTGCCGAGTGCCTTGCCCTGTACTTTGACGGTAACGAATTCCAGCGGTTCGTTGTCCTGATCGGTAACGAGTCCTGAAATTTTTACCGGCCCTTTGCCGGCTGAGCTAAGGGCGGTAAATATGATAATGGAGAGCAATAATAATCGGTTCATAATCAATTAACGCCCTAAGTGCAAAAAAATTGTAA
>JAGAUV010000001.1 GCA_017620635.1 Muribaculaceae bacterium
GATAAGAGGATGTTGATGGAATAGGTTCAGCTTCGTTTCGCGGAGAGTTCGACCAGGCCGGTGCGGAAATTGGCGCATAGGATCTTGTAGACGGTGTTCGGCGTGAGATAGAAGCGCGAGGGCCGCTTGAAATGCAGCACGAATGTAAGCGCCTGGTCGAAAGAGAGCCGTCGTCGTGCGGCCATGGCGTCGGCCACCTGCTGTCGCAGCTCGCTCCACTGTGCGCGGCTTTCGGCTGTGTGCGCCACGGCCTCGAGGCCATACTTGTCGATGGCATGGAGCTTGGCCGAGGCGGTGTCGTAGTCGATATAGTGCATTCTCGGACGGCGGCGCAGGGTGGCTTTGATGAGTTCGGAGATGTTCATTACGCGACCTCGTGTCGCGGCGGCGACGAATGTCTGTCGTGCGACTGACAATAAGTCCTGATTTCGATGATAAGTTGTCTGTTTCATAAAGGTAGTAGTTTAGTTTGTTGCAAAATTACAATAATAATTGTCGTTTGTCAATAGTTTGTGACGATTATTTTTGAATAAAATTAAGAAGCGAGGCGGCCGAGGGGTACTATCTGTTAACAAGTATCACACTTATTTAATTAAGAATAAACGACTTGGAGGAACCGATATTTGGCATTATTTTTGCGACACACATTTCTACAATCTCTAAGACTTTGTTATGAACAAGATTTTTATTACCGCCGCCTTTGCGGCCCTTGCCTTTACCTCGTGTACGGCACAGGACAATAGCCAGACAGATAAACCACTCGTAAGCCCCACCTCCGGCCCGGGCCGCACGATCTCCCAGGATGATTTTATACGTACCGCCGAGCAGACCGTCAACGGTGTGGTGTCGGTCAAGAGTTTCGCCACGCCGCAGATGGGCGGCCAGGGCTACGGCTCTTATTCCGGCGATCCTTTCCTTGAATATTTCTTCGGCCAGCCCCAGCGCCGCCAGCCTCAGCAGCAGGAGCAGCCCCGTCAGCAGCAACGCGGTCTGGGCTCGGGCGTGATCATCAGCGAGGACGGCTATATCGTGACCAACAACCATGTGATCGCTGATGCCGAGCGCCTCGAGGTCACACTCAACGACAACCGTAATTTCCCGGCTACCGTAATCGGCAGCGACCCCTCCACCGACCTTGCCCTCATCAAGATCGACGCTCCCGATCTTCATGTCATCCCCATGGGCGACAGCGAGAACCTCAAGGTGGGCGAATGGGTGCTTGCCGTCGGCAACCCCTTCGGCTTTACCTCCACCGTTACCTCGGGCATAGTGAGCGCCAAGGCCCGTAACATATCCTCGTCGACAGGCATGCCCTCGTCGGGCGGCATCGAGTCGTATATCCAGACCGACGCTGCCGTCAACCAGGGTAATTCGGGCGGCGCCCTCGTCAATCTCCGTGGCGAGCTTGTAGGCATCAACTCGGCCATATACTCGTCGACAGGCACTTATGCCGGCTGCTCTTTCGCCATACCGACATCTATAGTGGAGAAGGTAGTCAGCGATCTCAAGAGCTACGGCACCGTACAGCGCGCCTATCTCGGCATCCGCTTTATCGAGCTGTCGCCCGAATTTATCGCCGAGAAGAAACTCGAAGGCCCGACCTCGGGTATCTATGTGGCAGCTATCGAGGAACGTTCGGCCGCTATGGAAGCCGGCCTTGCCGAAGGCGACATTATCACAGCTATCAACGGCAAGCCCACTCGTTCGACCGCCGAGATGCAGGAAGTGATCACACATTTCAGCCCCGGCGACAAGGTAAATATCGTATATTACCGCGACGGCAAGGCTTATAACGCCGAAACCACCCTCCGCAACAACCGTGGCGGCGTGACCATTACCAAGGCAACCGAGGGCAATGACCTCGGGGCTACCCTCGCAGCCATCGACGACGACACATCGCGTCGCCTCCGTATACGCGGCGGCATCGCGGTAAACGACGTCAAGAGCGACGGCCGCATGGGGCAGGCCGGTATACGCGAAGGCTTCATCATCCTCGGTGTCAACGGCCAGCGCGTGAGCAAGCCCGAGCAGATTACCGAGATGTGCAAAGCCATATCGCGCTCGCAAGGCGGCGACAAGGTGCTCTTCATCAGCGGCATCTACCCGTCGGGCAAGGCAGCCTACTACGCCGTGCCTCTCGAAGACTGATCTCATTTTCCTCTCTCTCCTATCCACTCGGGGCCTAAGCCCCGAGTCTTTTTTTATCAGAGTTTCAGCCCGGGACTCCTCTCCGCTCTGCCCTCCCGGCCGCGCTCGTGCGTAGCGCGTCCGAGGACAGAGCTAACATTCCGGTCTCGCTGTGCAATCCGAAATTATACAATTGTAATCGGGAAATTATATAAGCCTCACTTCTTGGTGGGGCTTTGCTCTTTTGCATAATAATGTGTAACTTTGCCGATATAAAACCAAATACACTTATGCGCAAAATATATTTACTGCCGTTTGTCGCAATATTTGCGGCTTGCGGCGGCAGCCACGAAGGCCATGAAGGTCACGACCACGGCCACCACGACCATGAGACACAGGAGGCTCACGAGGCCCACGCACACGAAGGACATGAAGCACACGAGCACGAAGCACATGAACACGGTGCTGCAAAAGCAAATGGCGAAATCGTTCTACATAAGGAAATTGCCGATCAGTTCGGCGTCGTAATCGATACAGTAGCGAGCGGCGACTTCTCGTCGACGGTCCGTGCTGCTGGTGTAGTCGTTACCGCCTCGTCGGCCGATGCCGTTGTGTCGGCGCCTACAGCCGGCATAGTCCGTTTCGCACCCGGCATGGAGCCCGGCCGTAGCGTAGGCCGCGGCACCGCTATCGCCACTGTCGACGCAAGCAATGTGTCGGGCGGCGACGCCAATATAGCTGCCAAAGCGGCCCTCGAAGCAGCCAAGACCGAATACGAGCGCATAGAAGCCTTGTACAAGGACCGCCTTGCCACCATAGGCGAACGCAATGCCGCACTTGCCGCCTACAATGCCGCTCAGGCCGCCTACAGCCCTGCCGCAGCGACAGGCCGCGCAGTAAGTCCTATTGCCGGAACTGTCACATCGCTTGTCGTGCGTCAGGGCCAGTATGTCAATGCCGGCGACCTCATCGCCACCGTAGCATCGCCCGGCGAGCAGACCGTCCGTATCGATCTGCCGCAACGCTATTACTCGCAGGCACCTTCATTTAGCGACGCCACACTGATATTGCCCTACGACGGCGGCACAGTGCGGCTCAGCGAATATGGCGGCAAACGCATCTCGGGCACTCCCGTTGCCTCGCAGGGCACGGCGGCATATGTGCCAGTGTTCTTCTCGGCCGGCAATACTCCCGGTCTTGTCGCCGGCACCACCTTTGCCGCATATCTCCTTGGCGCTCCGCGCCATGATGTAGTGTCGGTGCCCGTCACGGCCATCTCCGAGCAGCAGGGCGACTATTTCGTGTACGAACAGCTTGACGACGAATGCTATGCCAAGCGTCGTGTCGACATAGGCGCTACCGACGGCCTCCGCACCGAGATCAAGAGCGGCATCGCGCCCGGCACAAAGATAGTGGGCAAGGGCGTTACCACCGTACGCCTTGCCGAGACAGGCAGCAATATACCCGAAGGACACACCCACAATCACTAAGCCATGCTCAACAAGATCATACGATTTTCGCTTGACAACCGCCTCACAGTCCTTATCCTGACTGCACTTGCGCTCATAGGCGGCGTCATAGCCCTCATGCGCATGGAGGTAGACATTTTCCCCGATCTAAACGCTCCCACGGTGGTCGTCATGACCGAGGCTCCCGGCCTTGCTCCCGAGGAAGTGGAGAAAGTGGTAAGTTATCCTATCGAGACCGCAGTCAACGGTTCGACCGGTGTGCGCCGTGTGCGCTCCACATCGACCACGGGTTTCTCGGTGGTATGGGTCGAATTTGACTGGGGCACCGACATCTACACCGCCCGACAGATCGTGAGCGAACGACTCGATGCCGCAGCCGAAAGCCTGCCCGAAGGCGTCGACAAGCCTGTTATGGGCCCCCAGTCCTCGATATTGGGCGAGATCATGATTATCGGTCTCCGCTCCGACAGCACATCGCTCCTCGAGCTGCGCCGTCTGGCCGAGACCGTCGTGCGTCCGCGTCTGCTTGCCCTCGGCGGAGTATCGCAGGTAGCGGTTATCGGCGGCGACGCTCCCGAATACCAGATAAAAATCGACCCCGACAAGATGCGTCTGCTCGACGTAAGCCTCGACGAAGTGCTTGAGGCAGCCGACGGCTTCAACGCCAACGCCGGCGGCGGTGTCGTGTACCAGTACGGCAACGAATACATCATCAAGGCCGATATCAATACGGCCGACTGCGACGCCCTCGCACGGTCTGTCGTCCGCAGCGACAGCCGCGGCATAGTCACACTCGGCGACATAGCCAATGTAGAACTCGGCGGCCGCCTGCCGCGCATAGGCGTGGCGTCGGTAGAGGCCGAGCCGGCTGTAATAATTACCGTGACCAAGCAGCCCGGCACAGGCACCATACAGCTGACCGAGGAAATAGACAAGACTCTGGCGACAATGAAAACGACACTGCCGTCCGACGTGAAAGTGTCGACCGATATATTCCGACAGAGCGATTTTATCGACAACTCGATAAGCAACCTCCAGCGCAGTCTGCTCGAGGGAGCGCTGTTTGTGATCATAGTGCTCTTCTTCTTCCTGATGAACCTGCGCACGACCCTGATCTCGGTCATCGCCCTGCCGCTGTCGATTATTGTTTCGGTGCTCATACTCAACGGCCTGGGCTACACGATCAACACCATGAGCCTTGGCGGTATCGCCATTGCGATAGGCTGTCTGGTCGACGATGCCATAGTCGATGTAGAGAATGTGTACAAACGATTGCGCCAGAATGCCGCCTTGCCGGCCGACAAGCGCCGGAGCGTGCTCGATTGCGTCTATCACGCGTCGGCCGAGGTGCGTATGCCTATCTTCAACTCCACGCTCATCATTACCGCCGCCTTCCTGCCGCTCTTCTTCCTTACCGGCATGGAGGGGCGTATGCTCATACCCCTCGGCGTAGCCTTCATCGTGGCTCTTATGGCCTCTACCATCGTGGCCCTCACGCTCACGCCTGTCCTATGCAGCTTCCTCCTCGGCAACAGCACACAGAACGCCGAACTCAGCCGCGAGCCTCGTGTCACAGCCGCCATGCGCGCTGCATATGGCCGTTCGCTCGCCTGGATGCTTGCCCGTAAGCGTGTCATGCTGGGCGCCGTGGCGCTGCTGTTCGTGGCCGCGATGATATGTTTCTTCACCCTTGGCCGAGGCTTCCTGCCGCGCTTCAACGAAGGCTCGTTCACAATCAACGTATCCACCCTTCCGGGCATCTCTCTTGACGAGAGCGACGCCATCGGCCGACGGGCCGAGGAGATAATCCTGGCCACACCCGAGGTCAAGACCGTAGCTCGCAAGACCGGCCGCGCCGAGCTCGACGAGCATTCCCTCGGCGTCAATGTGTCGGAAATAGAAGCTCCCTATGAGCTCGACGGCCGCAGCCGTGCCGAGGTTTCGGCCGACCTTCGCAAGCGCCTCGGCGAGATACCCGGTGCTATAGTCGAGATAGGCCAGCCCATATCGCACCGTATCGACGCCATGCTGTCCGGCGCTCAGTCGCAGATAGCCATAAAGATATTCGGCCCCGATCTCAACCAGCTCTTCGCCATAGGCAAGGAGGTCAAGGAAATCGTAGGGTCGGTCCCCGGCGCCGTCGATGTCAACATAGAACAGCAGACCGAGCGTCCGCAGCTTCTCATCCGTCCTCGCCGCGACGTGCTCGCTTCCAAGGGCGTGCGCATGGGCGATTTCGCCAAGGCGATAGAGACAGCCCTTGGCGGACGTGTGGTGTCGCAGGTATATCGCGACGGCTATGCCTATGATGTGGCAGTGATACTCGACGAGGCACACCGAGGCACAATCGACGATATCGCCGCGCTCACTGTCGACAGCCCGACAGGCAAAGTATCGCTGGCCGAACTGGCCGACATACAGTCGACCACGGGCCCGAATACTGTCAACCGTGAGAACGTAGAGCGCCGCCTCCTGGTATCGGCCAATGTAGAGGACCGCGACCTGCGCGGAACAGTGGACGAGATACGCCGCCGTGTGGAAGAGACGGTAGATATGCCCCGAGGCTACCATATAGCCTACGGCGGCCAGTTCGAAAGCGAGCAGGCCGCATCGCGCACCCTCCTGTGGGCATCGTTGGGTGCCTTGCTGCTCATATTCATGCTCCTCTACGGCGAGTTCAAATCCGTGGCCCAGTCGCTTGTGATACTCGTCAATATGCCTCTGGCGCTTATCGGCGGTGTGTTTATGCTCGCCATCTGTGGCGACGAGGTAAATATCCCGGCCATAATCGGCTTCATATCGCTTATGGGCATCAGTACGCGTAACGGCATGTTGCTCATGAGCCGCTACAACCACCTCAAGACCGACGGCGTGTCGCTGATGAAGCGTATCGCCGAGGGCTCTTCCGACCGTCTGCTACCTATCGTCATGACGGCTCTTACCTCGGCTCTCGCCCTTATACCGCTGGCCGTCAACGGCGATGCCCCCGGCAACGAGATACAGGCGCCTATGGCTATCGTTATCCTGGGCGGTCTCCTGAGCTCGACATTGCTCAATATCTATGTCGTGCCGGCACTATATCAGTTACTTAATCGTAAGGAACAATGAAAAGACCCGTATTGACGCTTATAGGCGCATTGATGATATCTGCCGCCGCTCCGGCGCAGAAGCTCGACTCAATATGCTACACCGTCGCCCTCGAGGCACCGTCGCTCAAGGCTCAGGAGACCCGTATAGCAGCGCAGCGGCTGCAGAACGAGGCAGACAACAGCCTTGCCGGCCCCGAGGCCGACTTCGACTACAAGTTCAATGCCTCAGGTGGCGAGAACCGCTGGGGCGTGTCGGTAGGGCAGGGCTTCGACTGGCCCGGAGTGTACTATTCGCGCCGCAAGTCGAACAAGCTGCGCGAGAGCGCGCTCGAGAATCTGCACCGTCAGAATGTCGCCGACAAGGCCCTCGAGATCAAGCTTGCCGCCATACGTCTCGGACAGGCACGTCAGAACGTGCGTGTACTCGGCGAGGCAAAGAGCAATTTCGAAGAGTTAGTGGCCAAGATGAAATATGCTTTTGACCGTAGCGAGACCACAATACTCAACCTTCGCAAGTCGGAGCTGCAGCTTATGTCGGTAAACAGTACGCTCGCCGAGGCCGAGAACGAGCTGTCGCAGGCCGAGGCCGCGCTTGAGGCTGTCGCTCCCGGAGCACTTTCGCGCTTCGACGGGGTAGAGGGCGTGGAAATAGCACAGCTCAAACCCGAACAGGTATATCTCGAGGCCCTCAACGCCTCGTCGGGTATGATGTCGGTAAGCACCGAGGCCGAGGCCGCGCGCAACGATATCTCTGTGGCAAAACGGGCCGCCATGCCCTCGTTCAAGCTCTCTTATGTGCACGACTACGAGGAGTTCACACACTTCAACGGCTTCGGCATATCGATAGCCTTGCCCTCATGGCAACCAGCCAGGAACGTAGCGCTTGCCCGTGCCAATGCTATTGCGGCCGATCTTGACGCCGTGGACTACGGCATAGTGCAGCGCGCCCGGCTGCATGCCGACTATACCGAGGCTGAGCGTCTTTATGCGCGCATCGCCGACCAGCAGGAGCTTCTGGCAAGCGACTATCCGGCGCTGCTCAAAAAGGCCTTCGATGCCTCCATCATCACTGTATTCGACTATCTGAGAGAGTATAACGACTATCTCGACACCCTGTCGCGCCACAATGCGCTTGTGGCCGGATATGCCGGTGTTGAAGCCCGACTCGCCAAAAATTTCCTGAAATGACAGTAGAAGTCTATAATCCGACGCTTGCCGTGGAATGGGACCGTGTGGCCGGAGAATGCCGTAACGCCACATTCCTGCACTTGCGCGGATATATGGACTACCATTCCGACCGCTTCGAGGACATGTCGCTTGTCGCCCGTGATGACCGTGGGCGCATCATAGCCCTCCTGCCTGCAAACCGCAGGGGCGATGTGCTTGAAAGTCACGGCGGCCTGACCTATGGCGGCTGGCTTATGACTCCGCGCGCCGACATGATAGCGATGATGGCGGTGTGGGAGCGTATGACGGAGCTTCTTAAGGCTTCGGGCATAAGGCAGCTCATCTATAAGCCCGTGCCGCATATCTATCATAAATTTCCGGCCGAGGAGGATCTGTATGCCATGTGGCGCGCCGGTGGAGAACTCGACAATGTACTCGTGTCGAGCGTGATAGATATGAGTAATATTCTCGGCTTCGATATGTCGGCACGCCGCAAGGTGCGCAAGGCTGTAGATGCCGGAGTTAAAGCCGGACTGTCGGATGACTGGGAGGGCTATTGGCAAGTGCTCGAAGACCGTCTACGACGGGCGCACAATACTCGTCCGGTACACAGCCTTGCCGAAATGGAACTGCTGCACAGTCGTTTCCCGGAGAATATAAAGCTTTACACCGCAGTGCGGGATGATCTTATTGTATCGGGTGTGGTAATGTATATTACCGATACGACAATGCACTGCCAGTACATTGCAAGCTCCGATTTAGGGCTTGAAATCAATGCCCTGCCACTTCTGTTCCTGCATATCCTTTCAGAAGCTGATCCCGGCATACGCTACTTCGACTTCGGCACGAGCAACGAGGATCACGGCCTGTTCCTGAATGAAGGCCTCATCCGCCAGAAAGCCTCCTTCGGCTCGAGAGCAGTGGCGTATATGAGCTATAAGATAAATCTTAATGCTGATATTATAGACGAATCATCAGCAGAGAGTTAACGATACGCCCCCAAAGGAGAATGCTGCAGGGACACCCATTGCCCTGAATGCTCTTACAATGGTGTCGACAGTCAGGTTATGCCCATTTTCTATTCGTGATACTTGAGCACGTTGTACTCCCATCAGTTCGCCAAGTTGTGATTGAGTGAGCTTCTTTTCCTTACGGGCCTGTTTGATCGCTTCGCCTATGAGATAAGACTGTAACTCTCCTTCCATGGCGTCACGTCGGGGTGTGCCTGTTTCTTCTCGATGACTCATCCTTTAAAATCACGTCATTTCTTGAATGTTATCTTCCAGCGTCCAGTTTTATTTGACCCGGTTTTAATGGTTGCGACCTTGTCCTGCATGAGCCGACGTTGATAACGGATGGATTCGGGTTTCTTGTCGAGAGCATTGGCTATCTCTTCTATTGAGCAGTCAGGGACGGCTACCATCTGAAGGAGAATCTCGCGTTGAATCACAGATAAATCAGGATGTGAGTTTATCTGTGAAATTATCTGTGAATCCTCATTTTTGTTTTTGTTTTTACCATTGATGTCCAAGTTGTTTTCATGGCTGTCTGCCTGTGAATTTATCTGTGAAAATGTCTGTGATTTCACAGACAACGGAAGCGTCAGCCATACCTCGTTGACATCCGGCTCTTCGTGGATTTCAGGACTATTGTAGCCCAGTGTCTTCCATGCAGACATTATCTTCATGAAGCCGGAGCCGATGTTGTCGGCAAAACCTATCATGCGGAGCATCTTCTGGATTGTGCTGTTTCGGGCTTGCGTATAATCGCCCTTGTAGATGCGCTCGGGGGAAAGACGGAGTGTGCCGGGATTGCGCATCACGATTCTGTCAGTGCGTCGGTCGATGCGCAGCACACCACCGAGCAAGTAGTCGCAATATGTAATTGTGTTTATCATGGCTTCCCTGACAGCTTCATGAAGAGGGCCGCCATCCTTGCGAACCGTACCTTCGAGTTTCCCTTCTGACGGTAGTGTGAAGAGTAGTTTCTGCATGGACAGCATTAGGAAGTTGTAGAGATTATGTTCCCATCGTCCGTCATCAGTAAGCCGGTCATTCCACTTCTTGCTGTCGCCCGGCTCAATATCAATCATGTCGAGATAATCGAGGCGAAAGTTGGGGAAGTTCCGGTGTATATGGATTCCTTTGCCGAACATCAGCAGCCCGGCCATGGTGACACCTTCCACGCCAGTCTGACGGTTTATGTCATAGCCGCCCATCTGAATCAGAAATTCACGGTCATCTAATTCCTTGTAGGCATGTCCGGTATTGAGTATATTGAACGAACGGCGATACTTTTCCAGTGTTTCGGCATCTATGTCATCCATGCCATAGTGCTCGATGATTTGGGAATCCGTGTTGTCTGAGCTGTCGCGAAGCAACAGAGCTAGTTCCTCTTTCGACACTCGCCGATCGCCCTCATGCCCTCTCCGGAAGGTGCCCAGTTCAAGTTTCTGATTGATATATATGGGTTTCTGCCGATAATCGGCTTCCGGAACATTGATATGGATTACATCCTTGCCGTCAACCTCCACTATGCGCACATCACTATCGACCAAAACACTTCTGTTGA
>JAGAUV010000076.1 GCA_017620635.1 Muribaculaceae bacterium
CGAAAATGCTCAGTAGAGAGGCTGACCGAAAGCTGATAGGAATCGCGGAGATCAGGGTTGCCCATGCTTATGTTGAGAGGATCGGTGTTATTGACCCGGTCTACAATGCTGAGTAAGGGAGCCATCGCCGGCTCGAGCGATACTGCAATTCCCGGCATTGAAAACCATCCGTCTTCAGGCTTATAATTATAAAATACACGGGCGCGGAAACCGGGTTTTACATTGTTCCGTTTTATGGTTTCCAGTTTGTCAAGGGCGGGCCATTGATAATGCATTATCCTCGACCATATATTTATTGGTATCGATGTGTTTATAGTTATCTCCTTGTCTTCAGCAAGTTTAATGTTATTATGGTATTTTGGATCAATACGGTGGCGGTGCTCGTCGTATCTGTAAATATTGCTTTGGTCCGCATCTATAAATGGAGCATATTCTCTCATCGACGGCAACTGGCTTATGGGAGAATCGAAATCAAAGCCGGTCTCCTCGTCAAGCATATAAAGTATTGAAGTTCTCCGTTCTGCCAAAAAGGAATACTCGTAAGTAAGATCGAAATATCGGAAATCAGAGTTGAAAAATCTGACATACTGGGCTTTGACAGAAGCCCTTTTATCCCAGTGGGGATTGCCACGGAATATCTGTCGGGCACGTTCGCCGGGCATTGATGCAGCTGAATAATCGATGCTGTATTGATTTGCAGTAGCCGATTCCCGGTTGTGATAGCTGGCACTGGTAACGACCGATAGTGACTGCCGGTGCTTCGGATTTTTGGAGATAGCTATAAAAGCAGAGGCCTCAAAGCCTGCATTAATACTCTTGCTGTTTTCTATTGATTCATACAGTCTGCGGTTTATGAAGTGACTCGACAGTGTATCGCCGGTGTTGTAGATATTCTTTACCATCTGCTCGGAAATGTCGCGTATCTCACGGCTGAACAGTGCCTGAGTCGATGTTTCATTCACATCCGACTTATTATACGAGAAATTCGGATTAAAGTAAAGATTAACCTTATCGGCTATCCTGTAATTGAGTTTATGGCTTGTCGAGATACTCCGGTAGTGATCTTTACTATTTCCCCAGGAGTACTCGTATGTATCGCCGGTGTCAAAAAAATTTTGCGTGTTTCTGTTGGTTGAGATTGAATGATTGTCTCGGCTATATTTCACATCTCCCCTTAGTCTCCACTTTTCTTCCGGTCCTTCGGCACTATAGGTCACACCTCCAAAAATACGGTCTAAAATGCCTATCGCCATGTCAGCAGGCGACCAGGAGCCGTCTCCGCTGCCCGGCTCTCTCATGTCGCTCAGATTATTTGCACCGCCATAAGCCGTTATCGATGCGTTGTCGCTATACCACATGCCAAATAACTTGCCGAGATAGCGCTCTTCCGAGCCATAGCCCCCTTCGGTATTCACTATCCAGCCATTGGCATACTCGCGTTTGAGTCGAACATCCATCACATATTGCGTGTCGCCGGCAAGCTTCGCTCCTAACAGTTTGCTGTTGTTTCCAAGTTTGTCGTAGACCGCGATATTCTTCACTGTGTAGGCCGACAGGTTTTCGAGCATCAGTTCATTATCGCCGTTAAAGAGGTCTCGGCTGTTGAGCAGGAGTCTTTCTACATATTTTCCGTTGCAATAGATGCGACCGTCACTTTTAAGCTCCACACCGGGCAGCTGACTTATCAGATCGTCGAGCATCGAAGACTCCCCGATAAGAAAAGCGTCGGCATTATATATCAGTGTGTCGCCCTTGTGATAGAACATCACTTTCGAGGCTGTCACGGTCAGTTCATTGAGCTGTTCCGGTTCTTTGCGTTTCGGCCTCGACAGCTTGACCACAGGCAATTCTATAATATCCCGGCCTTCAGGTATTAAAAGCTCAAGCCACTGCGGCTCATATCTGCCCTGCTTGATAAGATCCTCTTTAAAATATTCATAATAATCACTCGATTGATCGATATTATCGATCCTTATAAGATATTTCGAGCCCGGTTTCGCATCCTTCAATATACAATTGTGCTCCCGGTATTCTTTATAAAAGCTACGTACAAAACTCGTGTCCTCGGCATTATATAATTTCACATCAAGCAAGTATATAGTTCTATTCGTAAGTTTATCGATCGTCTTAAATTTGATAGTTACTTCTGTGACTTCTTCAGCCGAACCCTCTAAAAATCCAACGAACATTAACAGCAGAAATAAGATGCGTTTTAAAAGCATGATAATTAAATAGTTGTTGTAGCTCATTTTTATTTAAGGTTTTTAATTTTTATTTATGCAAAGATAAAAAAAAATGATTATCGGTCTGTTTTTTATAAAATTAAAATTATACTAAAGTTAATACTCAAGAGAAAGTGCATATTTTAGCTCAATCTCTTGAGTATTTCATTTAAGAATCTTCTATTTGGAATGAATAATTCCAAAATCACAAGTCCAGATAATTAAAGTAAACCATCTATTTGGGAATCCTTTACATCATCCTCTTCTGAGTGTGGTCCGGTAGCATCAGTGCAATAGAGAGCTCCTCCTGTCCATTGATTAGTATCTTTTTTGCAGCGACCATAGGAAGTAGGAGACTGGCGCGGACACGGCAAAGAGATATGTAATATGCTTGACGCACATATCATTGACAGCTACCGGAATATATTTATGCTCAACCATTCGCCATGCGCCGATTTCATAAAAGCACTCAAAGAGCGTTTCCCAAAAACTAAAATTGTATTTACCGTCCATGATCAGGGTTGGTGCTCGGCTCTTTTGGGTAGCCGCAAGCTACTTGAAAAGATAATACTCCATAACAAGCGACCGGCATCTATATCTAAAGCTACCTATCGCAATATTCTCGAATATCACAAGTCGGAAACCGATATATATGAGCTTGTCGATAAGGTCGTCAGCATTTCGCCCTTTATGGAGAGCGTGATGAAAGATATCTATAAAGTCCCCGATCATAAACGTGCCATGATCTATAACGGCTACACCCGTTTCGCTGATAGGAAAATGCACAGGAAAACTGCACGAAGGATTCTCGGCATAGGCGATGACGAGGAAATTGTCGTTTTCGCCGGCAGACCTGTGAGACACAAAGGTATAATACCATTACTCTATGCTGCACATGCACTCAGGAAATATCGGCCCAATCTGCGCTGCGTGATGTGCGGCGACATGGCTACATTCGCTAACTATGCACCTATCATACGAAACAAGGCAAGCGCATTTATCTTTACAGGACAGGTACCGCGAGTTGAACTTCCTTTGTGGTATGCCGCAGCCGATATCGGCATTATGCCCTCGTATAGCGAACCTTTCGGCTACTCGGCCATTGAAATGGCCGATCGCGGCCTGCCTGTCATTGTTTCCGACGGAACCGCTCTGGCCGACATGTACCACGAGAGCGAGAATGCTTTCGTGGCCAAAATAGGCGATGATGTGACCAAGACCGATGTATTCGCCAACGAGATAGCACTTGCCATAGCCCGGGCGCTCGACAGCCCAAAATCCACAATTAAACGTTTGAAAAAGAGAAACGACGAACTCATCGACACCCGTTACTCATCGGCAACAATGAGAGACGGCTATCTGTCTATGCTCCGTTCGATTGTCTGACCATAACCATACAAATTCATCCTCATGCGCGCTCCATTTCTATGCACCGTTTTAGATGCCCTCGATATTCCTTACAATCTCGACTTCGTCAAGAAACTTTCGGAGTCAGAGCCTTTTGGCAACAGTCTGTTCGGTCTTTCGCTCATGCTTCGTCGCTACCGTGTTCCAAATGAATGCGTTAAGTTTGATTACAAAAACACCATATTGAAACGTGGTAGAAAACCATTTGTTGTTATCTACAAGGGGATGTTTGTTGTTGCTAAGTTTGATAACAATAGTTATGTGAGCTTAAAATGGCAATTAGGCAGCTTGTCTACCGTAAAAACAGAAGAATTTTTAGAGAACTGGGATGGCGTTGCTTTGATTCCCGAGCCCGATGCAGAGTCGAAAGAGCCCGACTATTCCTTACATCGCCGCCAGAGCTTTATCAACACACTCAAACGCCGGGGGCTGATAGGTCTCACTGCTTTTATGGTCGTTCTGGCTGTCGCTACCAACAGCATGGCAGGGCATTGGATGTGGTGGTGTGTATTGCTGATCGATCTTGCGGCATCGGGCGTGTGCTTCATGCTGCTGCAAAAAGACTTACATATAAAGAACCAGTTCGCCGACAGGATATGCGGTCTTGCCAAAGAAAGCCACTGCGAGGACGTCACTAACTCCGACGGCGGCACTCTGTTCGGTATCTTCAAGCTCAGCGAGGTAGGCTTTACCTTCTTTATCGTCAACAGTCTGTGCCTGCTCCTGTATCCTGCATCGATCCCGATAATGGCATTGACGGCTGCACTGGTGCTTCCGTTCTCGTTCTGGAGCATATGGTATCAGAAATTCAAAGTCAAAAGCTGGTGTGTGCTGTGTCTGTGCACTCTGGCTGCCATGTGGTTGCAGGCACTTATTTTCCTGATCGGCGGCGAATACTCGCGCATTCACTTACACGCCGCACCTCTCCTATGGCTCTTTTCGGGCTATGGCCTTACCATACTGCTTGTCGACAGAGCCATGACACTCATACGGGAACGCCTGAACATGAAGCATAACAGACGGATGCACGATCAGCTGAAGTACAATACAAAAGTGATCAACGCATTCCTCGACGATAAATCAGCGATCGACGTAAGTGACAAAGCTTGTTCATCGATAATATTCGGAAACCCTGAAGCCGATACACAGATCACTGTTTTCAGCAATCCCTATTGCGGACCGTGTGCCGCCATGCACGCCCACATCAAAGACCTTCCCGGCTCCACCGTGGGTGTAAGATATGTGTTCACATATTTCTCGGAAGACCTAAACGATATCAACAGATATATCATAGCCGCATATCGGCAACTCGGACCGGCAAGAACCTGGCAACTGCTAAACGACTGGTACGACGGCGGCAAGAAATCGGGAAAAGACTTCTTTGCCGGCATGAATCTCGACCCCGAAGCCCCCGAAGTCACAGCCGAATTTGAAAAGCATACCGTCTGGCGTAAAGACGACCGTCTTTTCGGTACTCCTACAATAATCGTCAACAGCCGCATTCTGAACAAACCCTACACCATCGACGACTTCCCCTACATCTCAAAAATGTAGACTAATTCTCTATACGTCACATACCAAACAGTCGTCGCTCCGCGATTCGGCTCCGCTCGTCCTCGCTCGCGCATTCCGTGCTCTTGTTCCCCCGGGTGCTGCGAACGAGGTAATCAGTATCTGAACGAGCTGCCGCCGAGAAATTCTCTCAGCAGGCTTGTCGACGGTATGAGCGCGGAGTTTATAGGCAGGAAATAGCTCAGGAACTTGCGCAGACGGTATGCTTCGGCATATTCGGGTACGTCGTAGGGCACGGAGCGCAGTACGGTTTCGGCCTCATCCTTCATTACTCCGAGCTCGAAGAGCAGCGACGAATTGAACATCGAGTCGGCGTTTTCCTGATAGGGGAAGATCCATTTTTCTTCGCCGCGCCGTACACTCGGCCAGCGGCGTATGGTCTCTTCTGCCGATGTGCCACGGTATTTGTGGTCGCGTATGATGCGGCGCAGAAGCCTGTTGTCGGTAGTTGGCACCCAGTTGTGATCGTCGATCGACAGTGTGGTTAGGGCCGACACATACACTCTGTATTTCATTATTTCGGGTATGTGGCTCGTCAGTTCCGGATTGAGGCCGTGTATGCCCTCTATCAGCAGTATTGAGCCTTTGCCCAGGCGTATGCGTTTGCCACGGTATTCGCGGCGGCCGAGCTCGAAATTATAGGTGGGCAGCTCCACTTCCTCGCCGGCGAGTATGGCCGTGAGATCGGCGTTGAACTGGGCCAGGTCGAGGGCATAGAGCGACTCGTAGTCGTATTCGCCGCTCGTATCGCGCGGCGTGTGGTCGCGGTCAACAAAATAATCGTCGAGCGATATCATCTGCGGTTTGAGCAGGTTGGTCATAAGGTGTATGGCCAGTCGCTTGGTGGTCGTTGTCTTGCCCGACGACGACGGACCAGAGATAAGCACTATCCTTGCACCGCCCTCCTTGTAGCGCGATGTTATGTCGTCGCTTATCCGGGCAAGGGCCTTTTCGTGCAGTGCTTCCGACACATTTATCAGGTCGGCGGCACGGTGGTGCTGCACGTAGGTATTGAGCTCGCCGACGTCGCTCACTCCGACAATGCGGTTGAACTCCACATAGTCGGTAAAGGCCTTGTACATCTTTTCCTGCGCTATCGGCCGGGCCGGACGCGACGGATCGGCAGGGTCGAAAGGCAGGAGCAGGAATCCCTCTTTGTAGGGCTGCAGGTCGAATACCGGTATGTGCGATGTCGACGGTGCCAGAGCGCCGTAATAGCTGTCGGGAACGCCGTCGAGGGTATAGTAGGTGGTGTAGAGTTCGCGTATGGTGCGCAGGAGACGGGCCTTCGATATAAGTCCCTGCTGCTCGAATATGGCGCATACCTCGGCGGTAAGGTCTTCGTGACGCTCGAAGGGCAGGTCGCGCTCCACAAGGTCGTGGAGGTAATCCTTGAGTCTGGCCACAAGCTCGCCGCTCACTTTGTCGTAGCCCTCGAGGCGGCAGTAATAGCCATGCGATATAGAGTGCTCGATAGTGAGCTGTACGCCGGGCAGCAGTGCCGTAACGGCGCGGTAGAGCATCATGCACAGCGAACGGGTATAGACACGCGGACCCGAGCCGGTGGTACGGTACTGGAACTCTATCAGTTTGGGTTGGTAGAGGGCGAAGTCGAGAGCCTCGGTCTTGTTGTTGACACGGCAGCAGATAGGTTCGAAAGGCAGACGGCCCGATATCGACGCGGCTATGTCGGCAAGCGTGCTGCCGGCGTCGACTTCGAACTTTTGCTCTATATTCTTGCAGTATACTGTGATTTTCATTTTATTGAGGCTTTTTCGACATCAGTGTCTATGTCATGTGAAGGTCTGGCGGCCTGTCGCACCTCTTCTATCTTGGCGAGGGCGTAGAAACGGTACACGGCATCGTGGACCGAATGTATGAAGCCCGGCATGCCCATGCGGAATCCGCCTTTGAGCACATATGAGCTGAAGAAGCGGAAGGGAGGCTCGAAAACGAGGCGCCAGGGACGGTAGCGTTCGCGGCGGCGCAGCGATTCGCGGTCGGTGTACTGGTTCATCTTCCGTATCGAGGTCGACACGCTTTCGTTCGCCAGATGTATGTAGGCAAGGTCGGTAAGGTCCTTGGGTATCTTTACCACGGGCCCCAGATGAGAGGGCCGTGAATGTATCTCATAAGGCCAGTGTGCGCCCACACGGTTGAAGAAACGCAGTATATAGTCGGGATAGTAGCACCGCATCCATGTGCCCATAAAATAGTTCTTGATAGGTATGAGGTATGCCCTTGGCTCGGCGTCGCGCTCTAATTCGGCATATAGAAAATCGGCGAGCGCCGGTGGCACTATCTCGTCGGCATCGGCCACGATGACCCAGTCGTAGCTTGCCGCCTTGAGGCCGAAGTCGCGGTATGCCTCGGGTATGCGGTGTTCGCCGCGCTCCTTCACTATCACACGGGCGCCGTGGCGCTTTGCAATGTCCACGGTGGCATCGGTACTCTCCATGTCTATGACAAGGATTTCATCAAAGCGTTCGAGCGCCGTCAGACACATGTCGAGATGTTCGGCGGCGTTGTATGTATGCACTATGGCTGTTATCTTGGGTCTGCTCATTTTCTACCTCTCAATCGTTCTTTTAAGCGTCGTTTGCGCCACAGTTTTGCCTGGCGGTGGCGATAGATCTCCATAAGATCGTCGGCCAGCGAGGGGTCGCCGGCCAAAGCGGCGTAGCGCCGGGCCAGTGCGCGCTGGCCGGCCTCGGTGTCGAGTGTGGAGCCGAAGTTTTCGTATAGACGCCGGTGGTCGCTCACTCCGAACTCCATGCGGTTGATGTCGATGAGCGCGAAGCGATATGTGTCGTCCTCTTTTTTAAACAGTATATTGCCCTGTGTGAAGTCTTTGAAGAATACGCCCTTGCGGTGGAGACTGTACATGAAAGCGGCGAGAGCGTCGGCGAGAGCGTCGAAATCGGCGCGTTTCTCTATGCCTCTGAGCTCGCTGTAGCCCTCGAGCATGGCGCATACATAATACGACTGTCGCAGCAGTGGGCCTACTTTGTTAAGTATGTATCCGGCAGGCTCAGGCGTGTATATATCCATGCTCCCGAGCCTCAGGGCGTTCTCATAGGCACGCTTTGCCTTAGGACTGCGTAAGATACCGTATATCAGCCCCTTTATCACTCCGGGTACGGCGAAAGCCTTGACACATAGCCCGTCTGCTTCGGCCACGGTGTTGCGGCCGCGGTAGATGATCTTTGCGTCGGACGGCAGTCCGTCGGCGGCCAGTCTCTCGAGGAGTGCGCCACAGTCAAAGTCAGCGTTAGTGACAATCATACAGCTTCAATATCTCTTTATAAAATTTGTCGTAGGCGAATTTGTCCGCCACTTTCTTCCGGGCTTCCGCGGCCATCTTCTCGCGCATGGCCTTGTCGCCGGCAAGCATGCTCACTGCCCGACTTATGGCTCCGGCATCGCCCGGAGGCACCAGTATGCCGTCGGTGCCGTCGCTTATTATCTCGCGCGGTCCGCCATTGCCGGTGGCGACTACAGGGACTCCCTGTTGCATGAACTCGACTACGGTAAGCCCGAAAGCCTCGCATGCTATTGTGGGTACGACGCCAATGTCGGCCGAGGCCATGAGAGGCGACGGGTCGGCCATGTAGCCGTGCCATACTACGCGGTCGGTCACGCCTGCCGCCGAGGCGTAACGGCGCAGCGCTATCTCATAGTTTGCCTTGCCCGAACCGGCAACATGCAGCCTGACGCATGAGGGGAAGGATGGCACGGCCTCTATCAGTTTTTCTATGCCTTTTTCGGCGGCGAGCCGCCCGGCGTACACCACCCTCACTTCGCCCTCGGGCTTGTCGAGAGGGCGAACGCCGCCTTTGTCGCTGACGGCGTTGTGTATCACGCAAAGCTTGTCGCGGTCTACAGTCGGCTTTGAGGCGAGGAATGCGTCGAGGGCTGTCTGCGACACGAATGCAATGGCGTCGATGTCGTGATAGAGTGCGGTGGAGGCGCTGTCGGTCTTTCCGGCTTTTACCAGATGGCGTGTCGCCACAATGCGAGTCCCGGCCGGATTGCGCATCATCCGCCGCGCCCTCACGGCTGTACGTGCGTCCTTGAAGTTGTGCACGTGCACCACCACAGGAGGGGTTATGCTGTCGAGCACTCTGGCAAGGCGCGATGCCGATATGAAGTCGAACACACCGCCGAGGGGCAGGTGTCCCGGTGTAAACCCGGCACGGACGAAAGGCGCGTCGACCGCGTCGATGCCTCGCGTTATCACGGCCACGCTGTGGCCGTCGGCATCAAGATGCCGGCAGAGGTCGAGCACATACTGCTCGCCTCCGCCCCATACCTTGTTCGACACCAGGTGTATGATGTTCATCTATGATACCGGCGATACCTTACAGTTCCAGGTCCTGATTTACGATCTCATGCCAGGGCAGACCGTTGGCGGCGATGGCTTCGAGGAAGGGATCGGGATCGAACTCTTCTACGTTGTGCACGCCCGGCTTGACCCATTTGCCGGTAAGGAACATCATGGCGCCGCACATTGCCGGCACGCCGGTGGTGTAGCTCACTGCCTGCATGCCTGTCTCGCGGTATGCTTCCTCATGGCTGCAGTTGTTGTAGATGTAGTAGGTAAGGGGCTTGCCCTCTTTGTCCTTGCCTGATATGCGGCAGCCGATGGATGTCTCGCCGTGGTAGTTCTCGCCGAGGTCCTGGGGATTTGGAAGCACGGCCTTGAGGAACTGCAGGGGCACGATCTTGGTGCCGTTGTAGTCGATTTCGTCTATACGGGCCATGCCTATGTCCTGTATCACGCGGAGGTGTGTCAGATATTCCTGTCCGAATGTCATCCAGAAGCGTGCGCGCTTGATGGTGGGATAGTTGAGGACAAGCGATTCGAGTTCCTCGTGGTAGAGGAGGTATGAGTCGCGCGGACCGATGTTTGGATATGTCAGCGCCTTGTGAATCTCAAGCGGCTTTGTCGTTATCCATTTGCCGTCTTCGTAGTAGCGGCCGTTCTGAGTGATCTCGCGTATGTTGATTTCGGGGTTGAAGTTGGTGGCGAAAGCCTTGCCGTGGTTGCCGGCGTTGCAGTCTACAATGTCGAGATATTCCATCTCAGAGAACCAGTGCTTGGCTGCATAAGCTGTAAACACGCCCGACACGCCCGGGTCGAATCCGCAGCCGAGTATGGCTGTGAGGCCGGCTTTCTCGAAACGTTCGCGGTAGGCCCACTGCCATGAGTACTCGAAGTGAGCCACGTCCTTGGGCTCATAGTTGGCTGTGTCGAGATAGTTGACGCCACATTTCAGGCAGGCCTCCATGATGGCGAGGTCCTGGTACGGCAGGGCCACGTTGATTACCATATCGGGTTTATGGCGCTCGAAAAGTGCCACGATCTCGTCGACATTGTCGGCATCTACCCTGTCGGTAGTGATGTTGGGAGCACCAATGGTCTTGGCGAGCGCATCGCATTTGCTCTGTGTGCGCGACGCAAGTACGATTTCAGTAAAAACTTCGGGATGTTTGGCGCATTTGTGGGCTACAACGGAGCCGACACCTCCAACGCCGATGATAATGACTTTTGACATTTCTGTTATTTGTTTTTTTTCTTATCGAGAGCAATAGCGGCAAATGTGAATATGCCGAGCGCAATAGTAAGCAGTGTGGTGGTGCCGAGCGACAGGTTGGCGAAGGCGCCTGCCTGCTCTATGGGCAGACCGTATATGCCCAGGGCGAACATTACGGCCCATTGCCATGGCCCTATGCCGCCGTTCGACGGTACGCCCATCGATATGCTGCCGAGGACGAAAGTGACAAGAGCCACCTGCAGGCCATAGTCGCTGAGGAGCTGTGCCGTGAAGGGGAAAGCATAGAAGCTGACATAGAGTTGCATGAAGTAGCACATCCATATGGCGAGAGTGAAGATGAGCCAGCGGCCTTTGCCCGGCATCTTTACGATGACCGCAAAGCCCTGCCACAGCTCCGTCATGGCCTTCTGCAGTTTAAGTATGAATCTGTTGGATGTGCGTATCTTGAGCAGGACTATCAGCGCAGCCACAAAAACCGCCACGGCCGTCCACAGCCAGGGGGATGTGAGCATACGTCCGATTGCGGCATAGCTGTCGCCGTTTTCGGCGAGGAAGCTCAGAATGGCTTTCGAGGCCACGGCAAAGGCTAAGAGCGTGATGAGGAGCACGGCGATGGTATCGGACAGACGGTCGGATATCATGGAGCCGAAAACGGTGGTAAAGGGTGCATGCTGGCGCTGCGCTATATATCCGCTGCGCCACACTTCGCCCAGACGCGGAAAGACAAGATTGACCGCATATGTACCGAAAATGCTGTAGATCAGTATTGCTGTCGGCGGCACTATGCCCAGCGCTTTCAGCTGTATCCCCCAGCGGTAGGCCCTGAATATCTGTGCGCCTATCGCGAATACGAAACCGAAGGCGATCCATCTGAAATCGCACTGGTCGCGTATGATGGCCATCATCTGCCTGAAATCTATGCCGGTAAAGAGTAAATAGCACAGACCCACGCTGATGACAAGCGGTATGCCAAATTTTATGATGTTACCGACGATAGAGCCGGAGCCTTTCTTTTCTGACATTATTGATATGTTTCGGTGCTATGTGCAAAGTTAATCACATTTCGCCGAATTTAAAAATTTGTGGCTGTATGTGCTACGTTTTTTATCAAAAAGAAAGAAAACGTATCAGCTGAGACCTATTTTGAGCACTACCAGATAAGCGGCGACAACCACAAGCAGGACTGTTGAAGCGATTATAGCCGTAATGGCCAGTCGCTTCATAGCCAGCGACGAGCGGTGTGCGCCAATAAAGCCGACGATGATTCCGGCCGCAGCCACGGCCATGGCCGTGTAGCCGTTGAACCAGGCCAGCAGGACCCATGCGACAAGTGCGAGAAGGACGGCGATCCATACCCATGCGTGCCGATGCGGCAGACCCGGCTTCACTTCCTCTTTTTGTATATCTTTTTTCTCTATATCAGGCATATCGTATTATTCTTGTTTACACATTAATCCAAGGCAAAGATAGTAAAAATATCGTTGCCGTGTATAAATAATACAATTATTGTGAAAAAAAGTTTATTTAGAGGGCGTATGATATGTTCCGGAATATGTTGTAACAGCTGTGCCGGTCATCATGATGTGTCCCTGAGGCGACATGTCAATCTCGAGGTTACCGCCTACAAGCTGCACTGTGATAGGCCATTGAGTCCTTCCGGTAGCCACGGCTGCCACAGCGGCGGCACAAGCGCCGGTGCCGCAGGCCATTGTCTCGCCTGCTCCGCGTTCCCATGCGCGCATCGACAGAGTGTGCAGGTCGTTTACCCTCACAAACTGTATGTTGGCTTTCTCGGGCCATATGGGGTGTACCTCGAGCTCGGGTCCGACGGTGGTAACGATGTCATTGTCGAAATTATCGACAAACACTATGCCGTGAGGATTGCCGACCGATATGGCGGTAACATTGAAAGATCTGCCGTCTTTGAGAGTGACGGGGCTGTCGAACATGCGGTCGCCGTCGAAGAGGACAGGTATTGCTTCCGGTCTGAATACGGGAGCGCCCATGTCGACGGTCACTGTGTCGGCGAGCCCGTCGATGCCGGTGTGTATGTCGACGGTCTTGATGCCGCTGAGGGTATCGATAGTGAGGTGTGTGCTCTCGCTTATCTTGTTGTCGTACAAGTATTTTGCGATGCAACGTATACCGTTGCCGCACATCTGTGCCTCCGTGCCGTCGCTGTTGAAGATGCGCATGCGGTAGTCGGCCTTGTCGCTTGGCTCGATGATGAGGATGCCGTCGGTACCCATGCCGGTGTGTCGACGGCCGGCCTCGATGGCGAGCTCCGACAGGTTGTCGAGCGAACGCTTCAGGCAGTCGATGAAAATGAAGTCGTTGCCGAGTCCCTGCATTTTGACAAATGGTATTTTGTCGAATTTGCATTCCGATGCCGGCGGTGTGTTTTCGTTGAGCGAATTTACGGCATAGGCCAGATGGCTGAGGCCTTCATCGAGTATGGCGCGTGGTACGCCGATATTCATGCGCATGAAGCCTGTGCCTTCGTTGCCGAATGTACTGCCCTCGCTGAGAGCGAGATGCCCACGCTCCACGATGAGTTTGACAAGGTCCTCGCGACTCAGTCCCAGCCCGTTGAAATCGAGCCAGACAGTAAATGAAGCTTCAGGTTTATAGAGCTTGATCTGCGGCAGGTTCTTGTTGAAGAAGTCTACCGCATGCTCCACATTGGCCTGCAGATATTCTAGAGCCTGGTCGAGCCATTTCTCGCCGTGCTCGTAAGCAGCCTGTGTGGCAACCATCGCCGCGATAGGAGGAGCGTTAAATTCGCTCGCCGACAGCCAGTTGAAGAAAGGCGTACGTATTTTTTCGGATTTTACGACACACCATGCGCTCACGATGCCGGGGATGTTGAATGTCTTTGACGGAGCGCCGAGAGTGATTGTAATCTCCTCGGCCTGAGGCGATACCGAGGCTGTCGGTATGTGGCTTCGGCCGTCGAGCATCATGTCGCCGTATATCTCGTCGGACACCAGTACCACGCCGTTGTCGTGGCATATCGACACTACTCGTCGCAGTGTGTCGGCATCCCACTGCAGACCGATGGGGTTGTGTGGGTTGCAGAGAATCATCATAGCCGGACGCTCGCGTCCGATCACTTCCTCAAGGCCCTTGAAGTCCATTACATAGCGTCCCGAATCGTCTCTTATGAGAGGATTGTTGGCTACTATGCGTCCGTTGCCCTCAATTACCGAGTGGAAGGAATGATAGACCGGCGGCTGTATGAGCACAGCATCGCCCGGACGAGTGAAATAATTGATACACAAGCTCAAGCCTTTTTTAAGGCCGGGCATGAACGTTATTTCATCGTTGTTCACAGACCATGCGTGGCGTCGTTTCAGCCAGTCGGTAATGCTGCTCCAGAATTCATCGGGAGGCGTCGTATATCCTAAAACAGTGTGGTTGAGGCGGCTACGCAGGGCCTCAATGATAGCCGGACATGCCTGAAAGTCCATATCCGCAATCCAGAAGGGGAGAAGATCGTGACGTCCGAATTTGGCGTCCATCTCCTCGAATTTGGTGGCACATGTATCGTGTCGGTCGACCACACAGTCGAAATTGTACTTTTCTTCGCTCATAACAATGCAAAGTTACAAAATTTTATCGCATGTCTGTTCCACAAAAATCCTAAAATTTGACTTCGAAGTCTTGCCTCGGAAGATGATTCAAGGCTACGGCGACAGCCATAGAGCCGCCGTTGGCGAAAGTCATGCCGTGTGTCATGGCATTCTTGTATGCCGTCCAGGCGTGCAGATGACGATAGTTTAACACTATCACATGCCTGTCGGGATATCTGTCGAGTTCAAAATCCTCGTTTGAGATGGCATCGACGATGATCAGGTCGGCCTTCGAGGGATCGGAGATGCAAGCGTCGGGCACGGCTTCCCGCACGGCACGACTATACTCCCCTGTGCCTACGAGAGCCACAGACTCCGGCCGCAATGACAATATGACGCGGAAAACCGTGCGGTACTCATCGTTGCCCGGCATGCGCAGATAGGCATAGTAGCCCATCTCCTGCCTGAGAACCTCGGTTATAAACCTGTAGGCGAAAGGAGAGTGTATGCCGAAGCCTTTGCCGTGGCGCCAGCGCATTAATATATTCGGCAGAGTCAGAGACATGTCAGAATAGGCGTTCGCGGCGGCATGCAAAGAATATGCCGGCCAGAACAAGCATGTAGATTAAAGTGACGCAGGCGTAAGCGATAGCGCCTGAGGTCTTTATCGAAGCCGGTTCGAATGTCATGGTCACAGTGTGGCTGCCGGCCGGCAGGCTTATAGCGCGCAGGAGGTAGTTGACACGGGCGATTGGCACTTCGTTGCCGTCGATTTCGGCTTTCCAGCCCCATGGGAAGTAGACTTCGGAGAAGACTCCTATGCCGCCATTGAGAGTCGACGCATGATAAGTGATGCGGTTTGGGGTGTAGGAGCTCAGATATATTGTGTCGCCCGGCGCCATGGAAGGAGCTTCAGGCAAAGCCTCGCGGAAACGGCTGTCGGCCACGGCCTGATGATGCAGATCGATAGATACACCGTCGAGCGCGGCCATCTCCTGATCGGCGTTGTCGACCCATTTGATATCATCGACAAGCCAGGCGTTGCCGAGGGCGTTGTCATTGACTATCAGAGGATTTGCCGGGTCGGCAGTAATGACATATTTTGCGTTGAGCATGTCGGCCACGCTGTATCCGGCTTTCAGTCGCGGACCGATGTCGCCTGTCTGTGGATCGTCGAGAATGCTGTCGCCTGCATACCATGCGCCAACACTTACCACGGGGGCGAGACGGCGCTGTATGATGTCTTCGTAGCGCTTCAGCTTGGCCGCATGATAGCCGCCGAGTGTCTTGTGGAAGTATGACCTGTCGGCGTTGTAGAAACCGGGGATGTCGAGCACGCGATAGTGCTGACAAGTGTCGGCGAGAATCTTGAGGTCGATAGCGTCGGGCGTGAACACAATCTGCCCGTTCTCGCTGTCGGCCGGCCCGAATGAGCTGTGACTGACATAGCGCTTGTCGACGGTGTACATATCGCCGAATATGAGCACGCCGATGAAAGCCACGGCGTAGCCCGGTTTCAATGAGCCTTTGACGAAAAGCATCAGAGCGCCTGCCGCCGCGAGAAGGAGCAGCAATGAGCGCAGGGCATCGTTGCGTACCATGCTTTTGCGCAGCGAGCTTATGGCCTCGCTGTTTGCCGGATTAGACAGGGAGTACATGTAGATGTACTGCGATATCTGCTCGTCGCTCGCGCCCTGTTTCTTGCCCATGTCGTAGAGCTGGTTCTGTATCTGCTCGGCAGTGGCGCGGTCTTTTTCGGTTATTGTGTCGCCGAAAGCACCGGGAGCGAGCAAGGCGAGGGCACAGACAGCTACAGGCAGTCCGAAGCCCACCGAGAGTCCCAGCCGGTAGCGGCTCCAGGCTTCGCGCCCGGCATCGATTATGCGCACCAGAGCGATGATAGCCATAAGCGGCATGGTAAATTCGGCGATGACGAGTATGCTTTCTACAGCCCTGAACTTATTGTAGAGAGGGAAGTTGTAGATCATCAGGTCGGTAATGGTCTCGGCATTCCGGCCCAGGGCGAGCACTACCGATACTATCGTAGCCGCGAGGAGAGCCCATTTCAGCGGTCCGCGTATTATAAAGCATCCTGCGAGGAAGAGGGCGAAGATGATAGCTCCGACATAGACGGGGCCGTTGGTACCTTCGGAGTCGTTGAAGTACTGGCTCATGTACTCGAGCAGGGGCGCCGTCTGTGTGTAATTTGCGGCGTCCTCGAGGTCGCTCAGGCTCATAGCCACCATCTTGCCGCCTTCGGGACGCGCCGACGCACCGCCCTTTATGTTGGGCACGATAAGGCTGAACATCTCGCTGCGTCCGTAGCTCCAGCCTACGATCTGCTCCTTAGGCATACCGCCCGTAGGCCTTTCGGCGGTGTCGTTGTTGACCGATGCCTCCGGGGTAAGCTCCGACTGCGAGCGTTTGGTCTCTTTCGAGTATTCGTATGTGTTATAGAGCGAGGGGGCGTTGGCACCGATGGCAAGAGCTCCGGCAGCCAGCGCAAGGCCGCTTGCCACGAGCCACGAGCGCATTTTGTGGTGGCGTATGGCGTCGATCAGCCAGCATATTACCATTATGGCCATCACGATGCCGAAGTAGTATGTCATCTGCGGATGGTTGGCGTTGAGCTGCAGCATTGCGAAGAGCGCCAGCATGGCAGTGCCGGTGATACGGTGTCCGCGGTAGAGCAATATCAATCCGGCAATTGTAGGCGGCACGTATGTGAGAGCGAGAAACTTCCATATGTGTCCGGCGCCTATGATGATGATGAAGTAAGACGAAAGGCCCCAAGCGATCGCCCCGATCAGAGCGTAGTACCAACGCATGCGCAGGGAGAAGAGGAGTATGAGGAACCCGAACATCATCATGAACAGCAGATTCGACGGAGCCGGCAGCCCGAGGCCATAGAGGGTGTTGATCCATGTGAAGAGGCTGTTCGAAGGGTACGACGGCGATATCTGGAAAGTGGGCATACCGCCGAAAAGCGAGTTTGTCCATAGCGCTTTCTCGCCGGTCTCGGCCTCGTAGACGGCACCCTCGTGGCCGTTAGCCGCGCCCTGCTGCATGTCGGGTTGCCGCAGGCTGTTGCCGTCGAAATTGTCGGGATAGAAGAAAGCGATAGATATGAGCGCCAGTATTGCCATAGACAGCACAAAGCCCCATACCTGCGGTTGTTTGAAGAAGTTCAGGAATTTCGTCATTGCTTATCATATTAGTGTCATCAGAGGCTTTGCGGCCCCTGATGACCTTGTGACCGTGAAGATCACAGATTTATTTACCGTTGACAGTATCGAAGATAGCTGTAGGTATGTTTACGTTGTTGTTGAAACCTTTGAATTTTTCGGCGCCCACACCCACTGCGAATACGGGAACGGGGTTGCCCGAGTGTCCGCCGGTAGAGAAGCTGAGGCCGATGGCGTTGTTGAAGATATCGAATACCTTGACAGCGTAAGCATTGAAGTCGGCATAGAGAGTTTTCTCGTCCTTTGCTTCGTTGCGCTTGTCGAATACCTGTTCGAACATATTCTTGAGTTCAGCTTCCTGCTGCTCGCTGATCTTGACGTGAGTGAAGAAGCCGAGGTTGTCGGTCAGATACTGGCGCATGTCGTCCCATGTGTATATCATGCGGCTGTGTACCATAGCCTTGCAGTATTCGCTGAAAGCGCCTTTCGAAACTTTCTGGAAGCTTACGGCACCGAGGTTGCCTGAGTGCATGATCATGCCGCCGGTATCATGGTCGGCAGTAACGACGATAAGAGTCTCGTCGGGATGCTGCTGATAAAACTCGAAAGCCACCTTGAGAGCTTCGTCGAAGTTGAGCACTTCGCGGAGAGCCGTGCCGCCGTCGTTTCCGTGCAGGGCGTGGTCGATGATGCCGCCCTCTACCATCATGAAGAACTTGTCGGGGCTTGTCTTCTCGAGGTGTTTAAGACATGTCTTGGCAACGAGAGGCAGAGTGAGCACATCCTTTACCGAGTCGACGGCAAAGCTGAAATCGTTCCAGTCGTACTGCCCCTTGGGGTTGAGGAGGAGCACCTTGCGAGAGTTAATGTTTTTGATCTCTTCTGGTCCACGTACTATCTGCACCTTGTTGTCGGCGAATTTCTTGAGGAGGTCGGTGTCCTTGCCGTCTTTGCTGAGACCGCGCAGACCGGCACCGGCGAAAAATTCATAGCCCGAACCGGCCATAGCCGTGCCGATCTCATAGAACATGCTGCGATGGGGCACGTGGGCGTAGAAAGCACCGGGAGTAGCATCATCGGGAGCGCAGGAGGTGGTAATGCCTATGCCGTAGCCCATGTCCTTGAGTTTCTTGGCGATAGAAGTGACTGCGACGGTGTCGGGAGTTACGCCGAGCATGCCGTTGACAGTCTTGTATCCGGCCGAGAGAGCGGTACCGGCTGCGGCGCTGTCGGTCACTTTCGATGATGCGGAGTATGTCATGCACCATCCGACGATGGGCATCTGCATCATGGTAAGCGGTTTATCGTTTTTGAGGATGGTACGGTTGTAGGTTTCGGCAGCTACCACGGGACCCATGCCCATGCCGTCGCCGATATAATAAAATATGTACTTCGGATTCTGTGCGCCGGCGGCGAGAGCCAGTGTCAATGCCGCGGCAGTAAAGATGTGACGTAGTTTCATTATATTATGATTTAGAGTTTATTAATTCGATTATTCTGTCGACCACACGTCTGTCGTTGGATAGCCTCGGCACCTTGCGCTGCCCTCCGAGTTTTCCCGTGGAGGCGAGCCAGCGGTTGAATGTGCCGTGAGGAGCCTCGGTAAGCTCGAGCCCGGCAAGGAAGATGTCGCCCGATCTCTTTGCCAGATAGTCGGAGTTCACTTTCTGCAGTTCTCGGTCGAGGATGTCGGCAAAGTCCTTGTTTCCGCATGCCGGCGCTTCGGCCCATTCGATAATCCACTGGTGGTGTCCCTTGGTGCGGTCGGAAGTATATACCGGAGCGGCGGTGTAGTCGGCCACGTGCGCACCTGTCTTCTCACAGGCGGCTGCAAGAGCGGCGTCGGCGTTCCATACCATCAGCTCCTCGCCGAATGCGTTGATGTAGCTGTTCGTGCGTCCGGCTATGCTTATTCTGAGAGGCTCCACGCATTCTATCCTGACGGTATCGCCGGGCAGATATCTCCACAGGCCGTTGCAGGCGCTTATCACGAGAGCATAAGTCATGCCCTGCTCCACTTTCCATGCCGGCACGATAGATTCGCTGTCGAGATCCTTGAACTCGAAGAAGACGCCATGGTCGAGGAGCAGGCGCATGCCGTCGGCGCCGTCACGGGTGTCCTGTACGGCAAAGAAGCCTTCGGAAGCATTATAGTTCTCGATATAGCGCATCTTTGAAGTGTCGGTAATGGCGCGGTACTGTTCGCGATAGGGCGAGAAAGATATTCCGCCGTGGAAGAATACCTCGAGACCAGGCCATACATCGTGTATGTTGTCGGCCCCGGCGGCGCTGATGACGCCGCGCAGTACGGTAAGCCACCACGAGGGCACGCCTGATATGTTCGTTATATTCTTGTCGAGCGAGGCTATGATGAGTGCCGGCAGCTTCTGCGACCAGTCGCTCATAAGGGCGGTGTGCTTGTCGGGTACGCGGAAGAGGTTGACGGCCGGGTTTATGGCGTCGATGAGATTGGCCGAGAGGTCGCCGACACACACTCCATGCGGCACTGAGTCGAGCTCGTTGGCGAAGCTGCCTCCGAGTATGAATCCTTTGCCGCTGAATATACGGCTGTCGGGGTAGAGGGCGAGATATGATGCCACCGCCTCCGACGCTCCGGGATAGTGGTTGAGCCTCAGACTGTCGGCCGTGACAGGTATATATTTGCTCTTGCCGCCCGAAGTGCCCGATGACTGGGCGAAACGCTGGCAGACACCCGGCCACAGTATGTCGCGGTCGCCGTCGACCATTCTCTGTGCCTCGGGCCGTATGTCCTCATACTGTATCAGCGGCACTCGGGATGCGAAATCCTCGTAAGTACGCATGTGCGGCATGCCGTAACGGGCTCCGTATCTTGTCCGCGCGCCTTTGAGCATGAGGCTTGCGAGGACGTCGCGCTGCACGGCCTCGGCGCCGGACGGATTGCTCCAACGGGTGCGACGGGCCACCATGTGGCTGAAGTATGGACGTGCTAAAGGTGTGAAATTCAAGGCAGCGTGGTGTTAGATATGTTTAGTTTTCGAGTTCTTCGAGCACTTTGGCAAGTTCTTCTTCGGTGCGTGTGAGCTTGCTACGGCACAGCGAGAGCAGGAACGACGCCCTCCGAGTGCGTTCGACCAGAGTGTCGACATCGCATTGCTCGGACCGAAGCCCCGCCAGGATACGCTCAAGCTCGGCAAGAGCTTCGCTGTACGATATGTTGGGGTCTGTGTTATCCATAATGTTTTCTTTTCTATGCAAAAGTAACAAATTTAAACCACTAAGCATAAATATTGGATGAATAAATTTTTGCCGTTATTCAAAAATCATATATCTTTGCATCGATATGGAAGAAAAGACCACAATCGAACGGGCGGCACCCTTGCTTGCCATAGTCATACCATGCTATAACGAAGAAGAGGCCTTGCCTATCACACTGCCGGTGCTGACGGCTCTTCTCGACGAGATGAAAGGCGAGAGCCTTATCTCGCCTTCGAGCTATATAATGTGTGTGGACGACGGCAGCCGCGACAACACATGGCATATGCTTCAGGAGCGACACCGCCTTGATCCCCGTATCCGAGCCATATCTCTCGCTCATAACAGAGGGCATCAGTACGCTCTCCTTGCCGGACTTATGGAGGTAAGAGACCGTTGTGACGCCGCAGTCAGCATCGACGCCGATCTGCAGGACGATCCGCGCGCGATGATCGACATGGTAAGGCTCTACCGCGCCGGCAGCGATGTGGTGTACGGCGTGCGCTCGAGCCGCAAGACCGACACCTTCTTCAAACGCAGCACGGCACATGCCTTCTATTCCTTCCAGAAGGAAATGGGTCTCGAGACTGTATACGACCATGCGGACTACAGGCTGATGAGCAATTTCGCCCTCGACCTGCTTGCGGACTATCACGAGAGCAACATATTCCTCCGCGGTATAATACCGCAGATAGGGCTGAAGACATCTGTCGTGACCTACGAGCGCGCCTCACGTGTGGCCGGAGAGTCGAAGTATCCGCTGAGCAAGATGCTTGCGCTGTCGATCGACGGCATAACCTCGTTTTCGGCACGCCCCATGCGCTGGATCTTCTATACCGGCCTGGTTTCGTTTGTGCTGACACTGATTGTGGCTGTGTATGTGCTCATATCGCACTTCTTCACGGCGACGAGCAATCCCGGCTGGGCGTCGATCATGCTGTCGATATGGGGGCTGGGCAGTCTGGTACTCATATCGATCGGCCTCGTGGGTGAGTATATCGGCAAGATCTTTGTCGAGGTCAAGGCCCGTCCGCGCTTTGCGGTAAAAGAAAGAATCTAAAAACCTAAAACCTAATTGTTATCATGCGTAAATTGTTTTTATCCCTTCTCCTGTTGCCCGGCTTGTCGCTTGGAGCAAAGGACTATAAGAACCCGGTAATCGACCGCAGCGTACCCGACCCGACAGTGCTTCGCGTCGACGGAACATACTACCTGTATGGCACTGAAGATACCCACAATCTGCCTATATTCAAGTCGGACAACCTTGTGGACTGGACTTTCGTAGGCACGGCGTTTACCGATGAGACCAGGCCGAAGATGGTTCCCGGCGGCGCCCTGTGGGCACCCGACATACAGAAGATAGGAGACAAATATGTGCTCTACTACTCCAAGTCGAAATGGGGCGGCGAATGGGAATGCGGCATAGGTGTGGCCACTTCCGACAGCCCCGAAGGACCGTTTACCGACCAGGGCAAGCTCTTTATCAGCAAAGAGATAAACGTGCAGAACAGTATCGACCCCGTTCTGTACACCGAGAATGGCAAACACTATCTCTTCTGGGGCAGTTTCCACGGCATCTACGGCATAGAGATGACCGACGACGGTCTCGCCTTGGCTCCGGGTGCTAAACCCCGTCAGATATCAGGCTCGCTGACTGAGGGCACAAACATACTGAAACGAGGCGACTACTACTATCTCGTAGGCTCGGCAGGCTCGTGCTGCGAGGGCGAAAAGAGTACCTACCGCGTGATGGTGGCCCGGTCGAAAGATCTCTTCGGTCCTTATCTCGACCGCGAGGGCCGTCCGGCTATGGACAATTACCTTACTGAAATGATGGTGCGCAGCGACAAGGTGGTCGGCCCCGGCCACAATGCCAATTTCGTGAAAGACGATGCCGGCAACGACTGGATGGTATATCACGGCTTCGATGCCGCAGCTCCCGAGAAGGGCCGCAAGGTGTACCTCGACCGCATCGTATGGGATAAGGAAGGCTGGCCTACAGTAGACAAAGGCATGCCTTCGGCAAAGGCCAAGATGCCTGTGATAAAGAAGAAATAAGGCGTAGGCCCACTGACAAACTATCCGCATTGTATCTGCCGTGTGCCGGCGATACAATGCGGATGATTTTTGTCGGTCAGAGGGTCTGCTCAGAAGAGCTTGCGGATGGCGTCGAGGACGCCGGCTACAGCGTCGCGGCTGCTCACGGGGATGCGCAGCTCGGTGTGGCCGGTGTGCGGATCGGTGTGCACGATATCGTCGAGGAGTGCTTTCGTCGCTTCGGGCGATGCGAGAGTGCGCGCGAGTGCGCTGAAGAAGTCGCTGCCTGTAGTCATCGGCCCGGCGTCTTTTGTCTCGACGGCCGGTGTCTCTTCTTCGAAAACCTCGGTAAGCGCCTGTGTGACACGCGTCAGTTTGGCGTCGTCGAGGGTTATCTGGTCGTCTCCGCCGTCGAGTACTCCGGCAAAGAGGCCCGACTTGAAGTTGAGAGTGGCGAGCATGCGCTCCTCTATGGTGTTGGCAGCAATGAGGTTTATTACCTGTATCGGTTTTTGCTGGCCTATGCGGTAGATCCTTGCTATGCGTTGCTCGAGGACTGCCGGATTCCAGGGCAGGTCGATATTGATGATCACGGATGCCGCCTGCAGGTTCAGACCTGTGGAGCCGGCGTCGGTAGAGAGGAATACGTGGCTCTGAGGGTCGGTGCTGAAACGCTCGGTCATGGCGCCGCGTTTTGCCGACGGCACACCGCCGTGCAGATACTCGTAGGCAATGCCTTCGCGCTCGAGTTCTTCGCCCACGATGCGCGTCATACGCTCCCACTGGCTGAATATCACTATTTTGTCGTGGCCGTTGTCCATGGCGTCCTTGACGAGTTGGACAGCCTCGGTCACTTTGGTGTCGTAGCGCGAGCGCTGGTCGAGGATAAAGGTGCTGTCGCATACCATCCTCATCTGTCCCAGGGACAGCAGGAGGCGCTTGCGGTCTTTTTCTGACAGGAAGCGGTATCTCTGCCATTTCATCGACAGCTGCGCGACGGTCGATTTGAACTCGTCGTGGATGGCCTGCTGCTCCTTTGTCATCGGTACGTAGAGCATCTGGTCGGAACGCGACGGCAGCTGCAGGGCCACGTCGGCCTTGCGCCGGCGTATCATGCAGGATTTGAGCCTCTGCCCTACTTCATTGAGATTTTTATAGCCTGTTATCTTGCCGTTGGAGTCGGTAACTACTGTACGGTCGATGAAGCGGTGGTATGGTCCGAGGGCGTACTGGTCGACAAACTGCATTACCGAGTAGAGCTCGTCGAGCTTGTTCTCGAGGGGAGTGCCTGAGAGGACTATGGAATAATCGCTGTCGATTCGTCGGGCGGCCTGCGATATCTGGGTGTTCCAGTTCTTGAGCCTCTGCACTTCATCCATGATGAGTATGTCGGATCTCAGCGAGCCCAGTACCTTGATATCGTTGGCGAGGGTGTGGTATGATACTATTTTATAGAATGTAGGAGTGAGATATAGCTCTCGCCGCTGAGTGTGCAGTCCCTCGATCACAGTGACGTCGCTGTCGGTAAATCGTTCGATCTCGCGTTTCCACTGATATTTGAGCGATGTGGGGCATAGGATCAGCGCCGATGTAGCCATGCGCCGTGCCTTCAGGAGCTCTGCCGTGCCGATGGCCTGTATGGTCTTGCCCAGGCCCATTTCGTCGGCGATTAGAGTGCGGCCGGCACCGAAGGCGAAGCGTATGCCGTCGATCTGATAGGGGTAGAGACGGGTGTGCAGCACACCGCCTATCTCGCTGTCGGTCATCTCCTTTACCAGCTGACGGCGGCGCAGATTGTCGCGTTCGTCGAGGATAAGGTTGAAGGCATCGGTACTCACGTAGAATCTTGAGTCGAGCTTCCGGGCCTGATCGATAAAGGCCGGCAGTTCCGACACCATGCCGGGCACGGCGAAGAGGTCGTCGTCGAAATATCGCATCGCCGCCATGGCGATCGACTCGGCGTTTGTGGCGCCTATGCGCAGGCGCAGCCGTCGTCCGCCCATGTAGCATACGTCGATGGCCGAGTTGCGCGGCATGCGCGTTTCGGGCGTGCGCCCGTTTTCTTTCAGCCAGCGGTCAACGGCTTCGATGTGCTTGCATGTGCCGAGACCGTTTGTGCGGAAGTCCATGCAGTCGCAGCTGTTCCAGCTGCTTGCAATGCCGTGGTATATAACGCGATAGTTGCGTTTAGTCTTTGAGTTGGAAACAGAAAAAGAGCCCGGCACATTCTTGTCGGGCATATCGGCGACAGTGAGGCTGTCCTTCCGGGCAGCCTGTCTGCGCAGTTGAATCTGCCATTGCGCCAGCGACATGCCCTCGGGGCATACCGTCGGCGACAATGGTAATTGTTTTTTTGTCATTTATTTGATGTCGAGAAGCTCAACCTCGAAGATGAGAGTCTCGTTGGGGCGGATAGATCCGTCGGGTGTTCCGGTAGCGCCATAAGCGAGGTCGGCAGGCATGATGAGAGTGGCTTTGCCGCCCTTGCCGATAAGCATGAGGCCTTCACGGAAACCGGGAACGACTCCCTGGAGGTTGAACGAAGCGGGACCGCGGCCTTCGCTGGAGTCGAATACTGAGCCGTCGAGGTGTTTGCCGGTGTAGTTTACGACAACATTTGCGTCGGCGGCAGGTTTGTCGCCTTCGCCTTCAACTTCGATGAGATATGTAAGGCCGGTGTCGGTAGTCTTGGCTTCGGGATTTTCGGCCTTGAAAGTCTCGATGAACTCTTCGTCGGTAACTTTCTCTACGCCATTCTCAGCGTCCTTGGCAGCATTGATCTGATCCATCGCACGCTGGTAGAGTTCACGGAACTCGGTGCTGTTGCGGTTCATGGCGCTTGTCTCGATAGAGTCGGAGAGGAAAGCGGCCTTGAAGTTGTTCATTACAGCGACACGGTCGATCTTGATACCCTGCTCCTGCATCTGGTCGAGCTCTTTCGACATCTGAGTGGCTACCTGCATGCCGGTAAGGGTGTTTTCGTTGTTATCTGTGCCGAATACGATCTGCATGCCGCGGAGGAATGCCTCTTTTTCTTCGCGAGTGATCTGCTTATAGTTTGTAAGCTCTGTGTTTACCATTGTGCCTACGTAAGCACCGTAGACCGACGAAAGAGAGTCGGCGGCGCTTGTTTCGCATGATTTGTCGGCACATTTATCGCAAGCGGTAAATGAAGCGGCCAAGCCAAGGGCTGTGATGCCTAATAAAAACTTTTTCATATGTTAATTATATAATGTTATTTCGAATTGTAAAGCGCAGTTGGGCGGAATAATGCCCTGTACGCCGTGTTCGCCGTATGCCTTGTCGGCCGGTATTGTAATGATGTATCTGCCGCCCCGTTTCATCTGCGTGAGGCCTTCGGTCATGCCCGGTACAAACTGTCCGGCGATGCTGCGCATCGGTTCCTCGCTGTCGGGAATAGAGTCGAATACCGTTCCGTCGGGCAGGCGGCCTATGTAGCGCATCTCTATTATGTCGGAGCGTTTGATGTTGTCGCCGCTGCCGGGAGTGATTGTCTCCACCACGACGCCTGATGGCAGTACTGTGGCGCCTTCGGCCTTTGCGGCGGCCTCGAGCATATCCTTGCTTGATGCTATGACGGCTGCGTTAGCCGCTTTGTCGATAAGCTCGAAAGCCCTGTCCTGCGCGAGCGAGTCGTAAGGCTGTGTTATCTCCTGTGCGATAAGGCGTAGCACTGCGGCGGAGTCGATTTCTATGCCTGTGGCGCGGACATCGGCGAGGCCGTTGTTGTAGGCTACCTTGAACTGCGATGCGAAGAACACCGCCACGGCGCGCTCAAGCGAATCGGCGGCGACGGTCTGAGCTTTAGCACCCAGCGCCGCAAGCATGACGAGTAGCAGACAGATATGTCTCATTATGCTTTGGGATTGACTTCGAGAAGCTCTACGTCGAAGATAAGAGTCTGGTTGGGGCCGATCACGCCGCCGGCTCCCTGAGGTCCGTAGGCAAGCTGCGAGGGTATGAACAGACGCCATTTTGATCCGGGTTTCATGAGCTGCAGGGCCTCTACCCATCCGGGTATTACCTGAGTGACTCCGAAGGTGGCAGGCTCGCCGCGCTCTACCGACGAATCAAATACGGTGCCGTCGATCAGTTTGCCGGTGTAGTGTACCTTGACTGTGTCGCTTGCCTTGGGGCTGTCGCCGGCGCCTTCGGCAATTACTTCATACTGGAGACCCGAGGGGAGCACCTTTACTTCCTCGCGCTTTCCGTTGTTGTCGAGGAAGTCTTTTCCGGCTTTGGCGTTGACCTCTGCCATGGCGCTTGCCTGCTCTTCCTGTTTTTTCTGGAGCTCGGTAAAGAAGGCCTGTATTGTGGCTTTGGCTTCGTTGTAGCTCATTTTGGGTTCTACGCCCTCGAATACGGCAGCGACGCCGTCGGCAAAATCCTGTACCTGTATCGATTCGATACCAGAACTGCGGAAGTTGTTGCCCATGCTGAGACCGAGAGCATAGCTCAGACGGTCAAATTCTTTGTTGTCCATGATGTTTATGTCAGTTGTTAATTATCAAAGAAATAACAAATAATGCCGCGCCGAAGTTTAATCGAGCTTCAGAACGGCCAGGAACGCCTTCTGGGGCACTTCGACCGATCCGATCTGCTTCATGCGCTTCTTTCCTTTTTTCTGTTTTTCGAGCAGTTTGCGCTTGCGCGAGATATCGCCGCCGTAGCACTTTGCCGTCACGTCCTTGCGGACAGCCTTGATGGTCTCGCGAGCGATGATCTTGGCTCCGATAGCCGCCTGCACGGCGATGTCGAACTGCTGGCGCGGTATCAGTTCCTTCAGTTTCTCGCACATACGGCGGCCGAATGTCACGGCATTGTCGACGTGCGTGAGTGTCGACAGCGCATCTACGCTTTCGCCGTTGAGGAGTATGTCGAGTTTGACGAGCTTGCTCTCGCGGAAGTCGTGGATATGGTAGTCGAACGACGCGTAACCCTTCGATATGCTTTTGAGCTTGTCGTAGAAATCGATGACTATCTCGCCCAGCGGCATGTCGAAGATCAGCTCCATGCGGTTGCCCGAGATGTACTCCTGCTTCACGAGCTCGCCACGCTTGCCCAGGCAGAGGGTCATGATAGGGCCGATAAACTCGCTTGTGGTAATCACTGAGGCCCTGATGTACGGCTCCTCGATGTGGTCGATGAGCGTAGGATCGGGGAGGCCCGAGGGATTGTGCACTTCGAGCATATCGCCGCGTTTGTCGTAGACGTGGTAGCTTACGTTGGGCACGGTGGTAATCACGTCCATGTCGAACTCGCGGCCGAGACGTTCCTGTATGATCTCCATATGGAGCAGACCGAGGAATCCGCAGCGGAATCCGAAACCGAGGGCCTGCGACGATTCGGGCGAGAATGTGAGCGAGGCATCGTTGAGCTGCAGTTTCTCAAGCGAGGCACGGAGGTTCTCGAAGTCCTCGGTCTCGATGGGATATACGCCGGCGAAGACCATAGGCTTCACTTCCTCGAAACCGTCTATGGCTTCCTTGCACGGGCGGCCGACATGGGTAATGGTGTCGCCGACGCGAACCTCGCGGCTGGTCTTGATGCCTGATATTATGTAGCCTACGTTACCGGCCGACAATTCCTTGCGCGGCTGCATGTCGAGCTTGAGTATGCCTATTTCGTCGGCGTGGTATTCTTTTTCGGTCGATACGAACTTCACGAAATCGTTGGTGCGTATTGTGCCGTTCACTATCTTGTAGTAGGCGATAATGCCGCGGAAGGGGTTGAAGACCGAGTCGAAGATAAGAGCCTGCAGAGGCGCCGACGGATCGCCCTCAGGTGCCGGCACACGCTCCACGATTGCACGGAGGATATCTTCGACACCCTGTCCGGTTTTGCCGCTGGCGCGGATGATTTCCTCGCGTTTGCAGCCTAAGAGGTCGATGATCTCGTCCTCTACCTCTTCGGGATTGGCCGATGCGAGATCGCACTTGTTGAGCACGGGTATGATCTCGAGATTGTTGTCGATGGCCATGTAGAGGTTCGATATTGTCTGGGCCTGTACGCCCTGCGAGGCGTCGACGATGAGCAGAGCGCCCTCGCAGGCGGCTATTGAGCGCGACACCTCGTAGGAGAAATCGACGTGTCCCGGAGTGTCGATAAGGTTGAGGGTATACTGTTCGCCGTCGAGGGTGTACTCCATCTGTATGGCGTGGCTCTTGATTGTGATGCCACGCTCACGCTCGAGATCCATGTCGTCGAGAACCTGAGCCTCCATGTCTTTGGCTGCGACAGTATTTGTATATTCAAGCAGACGGTCGGCCAGTGTCGATTTGCCGTGGTCGATGTGTGCTATTATGCAGAAATTGCGTATTCGTTTCATCGGAGTATATTTAGTGCAAAATTACGCAAAATAGCCTGAATTACCAAATTCGTGACAATTCCCCGGATATTCTGCGAGCCGGTGTAGTAACTTTGCAAAAAATTATTAGCGTATGAGCTCTTATTTTTTGTATTTTGAGCGAAATGTGCTAAATTTGTAGTTAATTGGCAAAATTAGAGCTATTCCTATGGATACAACCGCACGCCTCAGTCCCGAACAGGAAGAAAAGATGATACAGGACGCTTTCGATGAGCTTCTTGACGGATATCTGCGCAGTAATCACCGCAAGAAGGTCGAGATCATAGAGCGTGCTTTTCTGTTTGCCAAAGAGGCTCACAAGGGCGTGCGCCGTCGCTCCGGCGAGCCGTATATCATGCACCCTATAGCCGTCGCCCGTATAGCTTCGCGCGAGATAGGCCTGGGGTCCACGAGCATATGCGCCGCCTTGCTCCACGATGTGGTGGAGGATACCGACTACACCGTAGAGGACATAGAGCAGCATTTCGGTCCCAAGATAGCTCAGATCGTCGACGGTCTCACAAAGATTTCGGGCGGTATTTTCGGCGACAAGGCGTCGCTGCAGGCCGAAAACTTCCGCAAGCTCCTGCTGACCATGAGCGAGGATATACGTGTGGTGCTCATCAAGATGGCCGACCGCCTGCACAATATGCGCACACTCGGTAGCATGGCGCCCAACAAGCGCTATAAAATAGCCGGCGAGACGCTTTATATCTATGCTCCGCTGGCTCACCGTCTGGGCCTTTTCGCTATCAAGACCGAGCTTGAGGATCTCAGCTTCAAGCATGAGCATCCGGATATCTACCGCGATATACAGGCCAAGATACAGGAGAGCGAGGCCCGACGCTCGGCGGTGTATTCCGATTTCTCCGAACCTATCAAGCGCAAGCTCGACGAACTCGGCATAGAATACGACGCAAAGGCGCGTCTGAAATCGATCTATTCGATATGGCGCAAAATGGAGACCAAGCATCTGCCCTTCGAGGAGGTGTACGATCTCTATGCCATGCGTATAATCTTCAAGTGCGACGACCAGAGCAAGGAAAAGGCTATCTGCTGGAGCATCTATTCGGCCATCACGGACCTTTACCAGCTCCACCCCGGCCGTACGCGCGACTGGATCGTGACGCCCAAGGCCAACGGATATCAGGCTCTCCATCTTACCGTCATGGGTCCCGACGGCAACTGGATAGAGGTGCAGATACGCTCCGAACGCATGGACGAGATAGCCGAGAAAGGTTTCGCGGCCCACTGGAAGTATAAAATCGGCGAGGGAGACGAGGAGTCGGAGCTCAACGCATGGCTCAAGACCATCAAGGATATTCTTGACAACCCCGAGCCTAACGCGATGGACTTCCTGAGTACGCTCAAGCTCAACCTCTTCGCCACCGAGATAGTGGTGTTCACACCTTCGGGCGAGCTTATCACGCTGCCCTCGGGCGCAACGGTCCTCGACCTTGCATTCCATCTGCATTCCGAAATGGGCATGCACAGCATCGCCGGCAAGGTCAACCACAAGCTCGTGCCTCTTCAGACCGAACTTAAGAGCGGCGACCAGGTGGAGGTGCTGACTTCAAAGACTCAGGTAGCGCTGCCCGAGTGGGAGAACTTCATGGTTACGGCAAAAGCACGTACCCGTCTGCGCAAAGGCCTCAGGGCGCTGCGGCAGCCTGTGATAGTGAAGGGCAGCGAGATGCTGTCGACATGGCTAATCGACAATGATCTGCCCGACAACAACAAGGTGGTGACAAAGCTCCTTGGCATATTCCATGTCGCCAACCGCGACGCGCTCTGCTATGCCCTCGGCGCCGAGGAGCTTGTGCTCGGCGACTTCCTGCTCAAGCCTCTCCGCAAGGCTGCAGGGCTCGAGGAGAAAGGCATCATATCCAAGCTCATCACGATAGGCAAGAAGGTAGTGCCCGGCACGGTCAAGGCATCGTCGGCCGACAGCAAGACCGAGGCGCAGCCTGTGAATACAAAACATATCTACAAGCTCCACGCCGATGCCGACGGCACAAATTTCCGCATATCGGAATGTTGCAGCCCCATACCGGGCGACGATGTCCTCGGTTTTGTCGCTGACGACGGCGAGGTGGAGATACACAGCCTCGACTGTCCGCGCGCACAGATGCTCAAGGCCACCTATGGCTCACGCATAGTGGCTACCGAGTGGGATACCGACGGCGAGCAAAAATTCCTTGCCCACATACATATAGAGGGCATAGACCGCCACGGCATATTGCAGGAGATAACCCAGCTGATATCCAATCATCTCGGCATAGATATGCGCAAACTCGAGATCGAGGCCAGCGACAAGGTCTTTCACGCCGATCTGTGGGTAAGGGTAAGCGATGCCGATGTGGTCAACGACCTCTGCAACCGTACCAAGTCGATACAGGGCGTATCTGTCGCCTCAAGAATTAATTAACATTATGTCGAGTATCAGATGAAGAACAGTATCCTCAATAAAATACTTATCGCCCTGGGCGCCCTGATAGTGATTGTCTATTTCTATCCGCACCCCGAGGCCAACCGCTTCAACTATGAGGAAGGGCGGCCGTGGAACTATACCAAGCTGATAGCACCCTTTGACATACCTATCCATGCCGACTCGGCGACGCTGATGGCGGCCCGTGATACGCTCGATGCTCATTTCGTGCCTATCTACGAGCTCAACCAGCTGCTCATCGACACTATCATCGACCGCCTGCCTGAAGGCCAGTCGCCGCAGCTGCGGCGTCAGCTCGGCTCGGAGCTCCGCAAGATATATGCCTCGGGCGTGGTGGACATGAGCACCAAGGACGAGATCGCCGAGCACCGCCTGCCGAAAGTGAGGATACTCGACAAGAACGTGCTCAGCGAGATGTCGACATCGGGCTTTACCTCGCCGCGCGACGTGTATCTGTACCTCGATTCTGTAATTACCGACAGCGTACTGCACCAGTATTTCGTAAGAGCCAACCTGCAGAACATACTGCTCCCTAACTATACACGCAACGAGGAAGAGAGCCGCCGCCTCTATGAGTACGACTATCTTACCCTTACCGCCGACAGGGGCATAATACTGCAGGGACAGACCATAATCGATAAAGGCGCCATAATAAGTTCGCAGGACTTTACCAACCTCCAGACCTACGAACACATGCTGCACCAGCTCGACAACAATCAGAACCAGAGCAAATGGCTCATGCTCCTTGGCCAGATACTTTATGTAGGTCTGCTGCTGGCCTCCATGCTGCTCTACTTCCACTTCTTCGCGCCCGACGTATACGACAATCTCCGTAAGCTGACGTTCATGTTCAGCCTTGTCACGCTCTTCTTCCTTGTCGGAGTCGGCCTCAATTACTTTGTGGCCCAGGGCGTGTACATAGCGCCGATGATGATAGTGCCGATACTCGTGATGGTGTTCTTCGACGGCCGCACGGCGCTGTTCGTGACAAGCATCCTGACGCTCATATGCGCCGGCGTCACGGCATTCGCCCTTGAGTTTATCTTCCTCCAGAGCTGTGCCGCTGTTGCTGTGGTCTTCTCTCTCGGCGAGCTAAGCCGCCGCTCGCAGCTCCTGCGCACATCGGCGATAGTCATGATAGCCTACTTCGCCTCCTATGTCGCTCTCGATCTGCTGATGAACGGTTCCTTCGAGGGCTTTACGTGGCGTATGATGGCCTTCCTCGCTGTCAATGCCGCCCTTACGTCGATGGCCTACATACTTATGTTTGCCGTAGAGCGCATGTTCGGCTTCATTTCGGTCGTTACCCTCGTGGAGCTTGCCGATATCAATACGCCTATCCTGATGCGGCTGTCGAACGAGTGCCCAGGCACTTTCCAGCACTCGATAGCCGTGAGCAACCTCGCCAGCGATGCCGCCGCACGCATTGGGGCCAACGTACAGCTCGTGCGAGCCGGTGCCCTCTATCATGACATAGGCAAGATCATGAACCCGGCCTTCTTTACCGAGAACCAGCACGGAGTAAACCCCCACGATGCCCTGCCGCCCGAACGCAGCGCGGCTATAGTCATCAACCATGTTGCCGACGGCCTGCAGCTTGCCGACAAGGCCGGTCTGCCGGAGATAATACGCAGCTTCATCTGCGAGCATCACGGCCGCGGCATGGCCAAATATTTCTATATCACATACTGCCGCCAGCATCCAGACGAGGACGTGGACAAGACGCCATTTACCTATCCCGGCCCCAATCCACAGAGCCGCGAGACTTCTGTGCTGATGATGGCCGATTCGGTAGAGGCCGCCTCGCGCTCGCTCAAGGAGCATACCAAGGAAGCTATTACCGAGCTTGTCGACAGAATCGTTGACGGCCAGATAGCCGACGGCCTGCACAACGAGTCGACATTGGAGTTCCGCGATGTCAACAAGATCAAGGAAGCTTTCATAAAGCGCCTTATGACGATCTATCATTCGCGCATAGCTTATCCGACAAGCCCCAAACCGGCCGAAAATCACAATAATTGAGCTCGGCCGGCGTTAAATATCTGATGCACGCCCGGTTTATACGTATAGCAGGCTTGGTTGCCGCCGCAATCATAGTGGCGGCGATGGTGGCGTGTACGCCCAACAAGAACAATGCCGCCACTCGCAACTATCAGGCGTTCATAACCCGATACAACGTATACTACAACGGCGACAAGCATTATAAAGAGACGCTTGCCGATATGGAGGGCAAGTATGAGGACGATTTCTCGCGCCGGCTCTACATGCACCCCGTCGAGGCCAAGGACGATCCGTCGGCGCCGCAGCCGTCGGGCGATTTTACCCGGTCAATAGAGAAGGCACAGAAGGCCATACAGATACGCTCGATAAAAAAGAAGCCCAAGGTCAAGGGCAGCCGCAACAGCGCCAAAAACAAGGAATGGCTGCGCCGCGAGGAGTATAATCCTTTCCTGCACAACGCATGGATGATGATGGGCCGCAGCCAGTACTACAACGGCGATTTTCTGGGCGCGGCATCGACCTTTTTCTATGTCAGCAAGCATTTCAAATGGCTGCCGGCCACTGTGACCGAGGCAAGGCTGCTGCAGGCGCTCAGCTATGTGTCGATGGGCTGGCAGTACGAAGCCGAGGTAATACTGACACGCATCACACAGGACGAACTGGTAAACAACCGCCTCCGCAAGCTCTACAATTTTGTGTATGCCGACTTTTACCTTCATGCCGACAATTATGCCGATGCCATCCCCTTCCTCGAGGCTTCGGTCAAGGGAGCAAGGGGAGCTCAGAAGACACGTCTGAATTTCCTTCTCGGGCAGGTGTATCAGCTCGTCAACCGCCCGACAGAGGCCTATAAGGCATTCTCTGCGGCCGGCTCGTCGTCGTCGGCTCCTTACCGCACCAAGTTCAATGCGCGCATCAAGCAGAGCGAGGTATATCAGGGATCGGATATAGAATCGGAGGTCAAGGCCCTGCGCCGTATGACGCGCTACGACCGCAACAAGGAATATCTCGATCAGATATATTACGCCATAGGCAATCTCTACCTGTCGCACGGCGACACCGTAAAGGCCATGGAGAACTATGAGCTCGCCAACGAGAAATCGACCCGAAACGGCATAGACAAGGCCATCAATCAGGTGCGTCTGGGCGAGCTCTACTTCCTGCGCGGCAATTATGAGAAGGCCCAGCCCAACTACTCCGAGGCTGTGCCGCAGCTGCCGGAGACATATCCGGGCTATGCTGACATAAAGCGCCGCAGCGATGTGCTCGACGAGCTGGCGGTGTATTCGCAGAATGTCAATCTGCAGGACAGCCTGCTGCGTCTCGCCGACATGAGCGAGGAGCAGCGCAACAAGGTAATAGAAAAGATCATAGAGGAGCTTAAGGAGAAGGAGAAAAAAGAGGCCGAGGAAGCACGCCGCGAGGAATATCTCGCCAACGAGGCGGCTCAGGGCAACAAGCTTCAGGACAACTCCACGCAGTCCTTTGTCATAAACAGCGACAATTCGTGGTACTTCTACAACACGGCGACCCGTAATGCCGGCAAGACGGAGTTCCAGAAGCGCTGGGGCTCGCGCAAGCTCGAGGATAACTGGCGCCGTCGCAACAAGGCCTCGTTCAATACCGACGATTTCGCCTCGGGCGAGGAGGAAGGCACCGAAGATGTGCCGACAGGCGATGAAGGCGGCGAGGAGCAGACCGAACCGGTCGACACGGCCGCTGCCGCACGTGCCGCGGATCCACACTTCCCCGAGTACTATCTTGCGCAGATACCCATGACCGAGGCCGACAGGATGACCTCAAACGATGTAATACAGGAGGGCCTGTACAATATGGGCGTGATACTCAAGGACAAGCTCGAGGACTTCACGGCGTCGAAGCGTGAGTTTGACCGTCTGCTTGCCGACTACCCCGATAACGTGTACCGTCTGGATGCATATTATAACCTCTACCTCATGGCCGTGCGCCGCGGACTTACAGCCGAGGCCGAGCGCTGGCGACAGCTTATCATCAGCGACTTCGCCGACTCGAAGTACGGCGTGGCCATGAAGGATCCACATTATTTCGACAATCTGCGCGATATGGACCGCCTGCAGGAGAATCTGTACGCCGAAACCTACGAGGCTTATCTCGACAACCGCAATGCCGATGTGCATGCGGCCAACAAGCGGATGCAGAAAGAGTATCCGCTGAGCAAGATCATGCCTAAATTCATGTTCCTCGACGCTCTGGCTTATGTGACCGAAAAGGATGCGGAGTCATTCAAGTCGACACTGCGCGAGCTCCTTGACCGCTACCCCGACACAGACCTCACGCCGATAGCGTCGGCATGGCTCAAGGGCGTGGCTCAGGGCCGCGAGCTGCAGGCCGGCAGCGACGGCAATATACGCGGCATGATATGGGACCTCAGGCTTACCAACGATACGACTGCGACCGAAGCCGAGGGCATGGCACAGTTCGAGCTCAATCCCGATGTCGGGCAGACGCTTGTGTTTACTTTCCCCACCGACAAGGTGTCGAGCAACGCCCTGCTTTATGATATCGCCCGTCATAACTTCAAGTCGTTCGTCGTGAAGGATTTCGATATAGAGCAGATGAACTTCGGCCGCCTCGGCATGATCATAGTCCGCGGCTTCGCGAACCAGGCCGAGCTCGACCACTACCGCAGTGTCATGGCCTCGTCGGGCGAGTTCAGGCTTCCGGCCGGAGTGCGCCCGATAGCCATAAGCGAGGACAATCTGCGGCTGCTGTTCGAGCAGGGACGCTCGTTCGAGGAATATTTCAGATACCTCGAGGAACAGAATTATATCGACGCCCAGGCCGATCTGCTTGCCCCCGAGGAGATAGAGACACTCGAAGAGGCTGAGGAGAAAAGCGATGAGCCTCCCGTCGCTCCGGAGAGCCCGGACGAAACAGAGAGCCCGGACGACATAGAGATACCGGCCGACAGCGCGGCCTCGGCAGAGCCTGTTGTGCCCGATACGGTGTCGGTGGTGCCCGACTCAGTGCCGGCGATGCCTGATTCTGTTCCTGCCATGCCGGCACCAAAGCCGAAACCGACACCAGCCAAGCCAGTACCCAAGCCGCAGCCGACGCCGACAAAACCCGTTCCGGCTCCCTTGCTGCCCGGCAGCGAGGGCGACGACGACCCACTGCTGATGGAGTAAGACGACCTTTAGTAAAAACCTTAAAAAATCATATTATGAAACTTGTCAACTATGTATTGTTCACGGCATTTGCGATGGCTGTACTTGCGGGATGTTCGGCCAAAGAGGACGAAGTAGTGCCTGTGCCGATGAAGGTAATATTCGATTCAGACTTCGGCAATGATGTCGATGATGTATTTGCACTGCAGATGCTCATCAATTATGAGAACGAGGGCAAGGTGGATCTCAAAGGCATTACCGTATCGAAATCCAACCCCATGTCGCTGTCGTTCGCACGCTCGTACTACGATACTTTCGGCGGCGGCAATCCCTCTTTCGGCGCTGTTACCGAGGGCCCCAATCCTGAGGATGGCTCTTACCTTCGCCCGTCGCTATATGCGGCATTCGAAGGCATCAACAATACTACCGCCCCCGAGGGCTGGATGGCTATGCGCGATATGCTCGCACAGGTACCAGACTCGTCGGTAACGATCATAGCCGTGGGGCCGCTGACAAATATCGGCAGGCTTATAGATAATGCGCCCGAACTCGTGGCCGCAAAAGTAAAGCAGCTGACCATTATGGGCGGTAATTTCACGCCCAACAGTCCCGGCGAGTTCAATATACTCATGGATATACCGGCCGCGCGCAGTGTGTTCGAGAAATGGCCCTCCGATATAGTAGCGTCGGGCTTCGAGATCGGCAGCGCATACCGTGTGCCTTATCAGGCCGTCAAGAGCAATTACGAGGCCGGCCATCCCTTGCGTGTGGCCTACGAGCACTATCAGCCCCTGCCCTACGACCGCGAGACATGGGATCTTACGGCTGTTCTCGATGCTGTAGAGCCCGATTCACTGTGGTTCGAGCGTTCGGAACCCGGCAAAATGATAGTAGACAGCATAGGCCGCACTACTTTTACGCCTGATGCCGCCGGTCGCCACCGCTATCTCAAGGCTACCGACCGCAATGTCCTCGCGGCCCTGCTCAAGCGCTCGATGCCTAATAAATGATTGTCATACAAAAAATTCCGTGATTTCTGCATGATATATACAATAAAAATTGTATATTTGCAAGCGGATACAGGAAGGATTTGACATATGACAAAAAATCTTGCAGAAATGACTCTGCCGGAGATGTCGGCGAGTATTGTAGAAAGGATAAAATGGCTGATGCAGCTCCTGCGCAAGAGCCAGGCTGAGTTCAGCAAGCTAATCGGTCTCGACCCGGCCAATCTGTCGCGTGTCCTTACCGGGAAGACGGAACCCAGCGAAGGGCTGCTCTACCGTATCATTGTGAATACCGGCGTGTCGAAGGACTGGCTGCTTGAAGGCAGCAATGTGCCCTTCCCCAAGGAGGACTCGCATAATATGCGCGGCGGAGCTCCTGTCTACGATATCGATGTTACCGCCGGCGCCACGCCGCTCGAGCGTATGTTTACCGACGAGTACATCGTCGGACGCATGATGTTGCCCGGCCTCAACCCCGACTATCCTATAGTGCGTGTGTCGGGCAACTCCATGATTCCCGAGCTTACGCCGGGGAGTTATATCTCTATCCGCCCTGTGCCGCTCGACGCCCCGATAATGTGGGGCGGCATCTATGTGGTGGTGCTCTCCGATTTCAGGCTCGTCAAATATGTGCGGCGCAACAGCGATCCGGCCCTTGTGACGCTGCATAGCGCCAATCCCGACTATCAGGATATCGAAATACCACGCAGCGATATAGAGGCTCTCTATCGCGTTGAAAATGTGATAAACCATGCCACGCTTGCATAATCCGTTGCCGGCATGCTCGATCGGAGGAGTTCTCGAGGCCGGTACCGACGAGGCCGGACGAGGCTGTCTGGCCGGACCTGTTGTCGCTGCCGCTGTAATATTGCCCGATGGCTTTTCTCATCCGTTTATAAACGATTCAAAACAACTCAGCGAGCGCCGGCGCATGGAGTTGCGCGATCTTATAAAAGCCGAGGCCGTAGCCTGGGCAATAGCTATGGTGTCGCCCGAAGAGATCGACCGTATCAATATATTGCAGGCCTCGATAGAGGCCATGCACCGTGCTCTGGCTCAGCTCGATCCGCAGCCGGGGGCTATTGCTGTCGACGGCAACAAGTTCCGCCCGTACCGCGACATTCCTTTTCATACGTATGTGAAAGGCGACGGCCGTTATGCCAACATCGCCGCGGCGTCGATACTCGCCAAGACCGAACGAGATCTCTACATGGAGGCTGCGGCCCTGGAGTATCCGCAGTATGGCTGGGCCGAGAACAAGGGCTACCCTACCGCAGCCCATCGCCAGGCGATAGAGACCTACGGCACCACGCCACTCCACCGTATGTCGTTCCGCCTCCTCCCCCAGCCCTGCCTTCCCGGGTTTGAGGAACTGTAATAATATATTTTATATGGCAGTACTTTAAGGGATGAAAATTTTATAAGCCTTATTGTTTTCTACTTTGATGTAAAAACCTCGTCCTGGATTATCTATTTTGATGCCATCAAGAGTATAGTAAATAGGAATGCAAGGAGATTCTGCTTTAATATCGTTAAGGCCTGAGTTTTTGATCCAATTGAAATAAGCTGTCATATTGCCATTTTCAGTAATCAATAATCGGATTGAGATATCTCCGCCGGGATAATTTGTCGGTAGTACAAAATTATTGCCGCCTGCGACGATTTCAAATTGCTCATTTTCTTCTGACTCGTTTTCGAAATCAAAATTATGGAATAGAGTCTTTGGTTCTTTTGGTCCAAATATTTCGTCAAAACCTTTGTCAGACATGATCTTGAAGTCGCAACTGCCGGGAGCGAAGTTGACTTTGCACGAATAAGTCTCGATACCATTTTCTATTTCAGATAAAATAAGACGGTAATCATGATTTGTATCGTCCCATCCATTCATATTTCCAACCAAATAGAAATAGGGGGAAGCATTGACTCTTATTCTGCTTGATGCTTCGATAAAATTTTCATTGTCATAATATACTTTGCAATGAACAGATGTCTCTCCGGCACATTTTCCGAAGACAACACCAAAGTCATTTACTGTAGCTATTTCCGGATTTTTTACAGACCATTCAATTTTAGAATAGACAGCATCGAGAGGCCTGACATTCGGTAAGATAACACCTTGTCGACCTTCAGAAAGTGTAATATCAGGTAAAGTAAGGGATGTCGGAGTAACAGGAATTGTAAAATGGTCCACGATAGTTGGAGTCAGAACTTTATCGCCAATTGCAGAAGTACCAATTTCACGACATAAGTTATCTCCCCATCCATATAATTTACCATCATATGTCAAAGCGAGTACATGAGTGTCTCCCACTGATACTTGTTTGACATTGTCAAGTATTTTTACCGGAGTCTTTTGCATGGCGGTAGTGCCATTTCCGACATTACCATAGAAATTATTACCCCACATCCACAAGGAATTATCAGATTTTATGGCAGCTCCAATAGTATTATTACCATCTATGTCTTTGACATCAGTCATAATATCTACTCCATCAAATGACTTAGATATATCCAATTCAGTTCCTAACTGACAATATTTATTATCGCCATAAGAACGTAGAGTGCCGTCATAAAACAGAATTAAGGAGGCATTTTTTAACGCGACGGCTTTCTGAACATTATTCAGACGATATCTTAGGGATGAAGAGGATTGTGAATTTCCCTGACATAGTTCTCCATATCCACCATAACCGCAAGAATGAAGTTGTCCGTAGAAATCGATAATGAGCGAATGATGTGGCGATGCACTGACTTTATAGACTTTTGACATTATAAAGTTAGGTTTCCATTGATATAAGGATTCTTTTCCGAGACCTAATTGGCCGGAGCTATTTGCTCCCCAAGTGTAAAGATCTCCCACGTAATTAATCGCTAATGTATGGTCGCCACTGGTGGCTACAGTGTAGATGCCGTCCATTGTCTCGATCGGTTTTGATGAATTTTTTACAGAACCATTGCCGATCTGTCCGTAATTATTGCATCCCCACATATTAAGAGTTCCTCCCGGTGTTATAGCCGCACTAATGCCGTTCGAGCAGGTGGTAAATGATACTTTGTCCAGAATCTTTTCGGGAGCAAGTACATAATATGTAGAGCCATTCCCAATTTGTCCCGATGTATTATTACCCCACGCCCATAAAGTTCTGTCTTCTTTGACCACTATGCTGAATTGGTTCCCGGCGGCAATATAAGATATATTTTTACTGCCTTTAATACTGAAAGAAAAGCTATAGTCGAAATTATAGTCTCCCGAAACCGTCTTGATTGCTTTTTCAGATAAGGTAAAAGTATAATTACCTTCGTTAAGGTTGGTTTCAGGAATGAAATTCAGAATGTTGCCGGAGGTAATGCATTGTCCTTTAACTATTTCAGAACCATCCTTATGCATATGTATACCATCTCGATTAATAATGTTGATATTCTTATCGAAAATGATAGAGGGTGTTATGTTTGCCCAGCAAACCATGCTGTTGTCGGATGGATAAGTCGAAGACACTTTAAGTGATGAAACATAATAATCGACAGAAAGGATATCACTATCAAGACAGTCTTTTTTCTTAGCGATGGCTTTAAGCGTTACATTATTCTCCAATGATATAGGCGAACGATATAATTTTGAATGTTGGTCAGGAATACTACCGTCGAGAGTATAATAAATTTCAGCGTCGCTTCGATCGGAAGAGAGATTTACAATCGTACCTTTTTCGTAAAGGCCACTTGTCTTGTCTACATAGATTTTTAATTTGGGCTTAGATACTTTGACCGGAATACTTTTTGTTGTCAGCCATCCATCAATGATACAATATACGGATGTAGACCCCAGACTTCGTCCTGTCACAGTACCATCATAAGAAACACTTGCTATTTTTGAGTTGTTGGAGCGCCATTCTATTTTATTTGCTTTTGCATATTCCGGGTGTAAAGATAGTTCTAAGGTCCTACTTTGCCCGGTTACAATATCTAATGAATTAGGAATGATTTCTGCCTGTTCGACAGGTACATTGGGAACATTGATGACAATAGTCGCTTTGTTTGGTCCGGCATCAGAGGAAACACTTATTGTAGCGGAACCCGGTTTACGACCATATACATATCCATTCTGATGTACCTCTGCTATTAAACTATTGGATGAACTCCAATGAATTTTAGGAGAAGGACTAACTCGAGGTGTTAGAGTGACAGAGAGAGGAACACCTTGCCCCGAAACAATGGTTAAAGGGCCCGTCTGGTCAATGCGTATATCTACAGGCTTGCAAGTAAAATCGAAATATGTAGTGGCAGAGCCTGTGCGAACATTTCCTCCAATCTGCCAACGCCAGCGGTATACACACATTACTTGCGCAACTCCTGAAAAATAAGAAATTACGGTAACCTTAGCTGAACGATCTCCTGTCTTGGTTACCTGTAGAGCGGTACTTTTGGAAGCCCATTCAACGCTATATAATTGACCTTGTGGAGCCGGAGGTGAATAGATGGTGGAACTTAATCCGTAAATAAGTTGTTCACAAACAGCTGTTGGAGGACATAAGGTAATCAGAACCGCAAGTAAAAGAAGTAGCAAGTAGCGTTTCATAGCATCATTTGAGGTTTAATGGTAGTTAATAGTAAATGTAGCCTCAAAATTACTTTAATTTTGTTATTGCGACAAAGACTGTTGCAGCATTCGCGACGGAATAATATAAAGTCCTATATAAAATTAGGGTAGATAGCAAAAAGAGCGGCTGAGGGGCCGCTCTTTTTAGTGGTATGCAGGATCTTCTCAGGGATGCGATATTATGACTCTTTCGATCCAGGGCTCGGTGTAGGCGTAGGGTATGTAGTCGAGCGAGGGGAGGGGTTTTGTGATGATCAGGGAGGCGTCGCGGCCGGGGGATATTGCTCCGCAGAGGTCGCCGAAGCCCATTGCGGCGGCACCGTTGATAGTAGTTGCGGCAAGAGCTTCTGATGGCAACAGTCGCATCAGTATGCAGCCCAGCGACCATACGAAGCGCATGTCGCCCGATGGCGATGAGCCGGGGTTGTAATCGCTCGCCAGTGCTACGGTGCAGCCTGCATCAATGGCGCGTCGGGCCGGACCGTAGGGCAGGCGGCTGAAAAATGATGCTCCGGGGAGCATTGTGGCAACCGTTTCCGAATCTGCGAGGAGGCGTATTTCCTCTTCGCCGGCCTGCTCGAGATGGTCGACCGACAGGGCGCCGCCTGCTATGCCTACCTGTACGCCGCCTGAGTTGGCAAGCTCGTTGGCGTGTATCTTGGGGCGCATGCCATAGCGTGCGCCGGCCTCGATGATGCGAGCCGTCTCGTCGGGCGTGAAGAAACCTGTGTCGCAGAACACGTCGATATATGCCGCGATGCCCTCGGCGGCAATGGCCGGCAGCATCTCGCTGATGAGCATGTCGACATAGTCGCTCTGACGGCCTGTATATGCCCTTGCTACGGCGTGGGCGCCTAAAAAGGTAATTGCTACACGAGC
>JAGAUV010000077.1 GCA_017620635.1 Muribaculaceae bacterium
CGAAATATACCATGGCCGATGCAGTAAACGGTTTCTCTTCTTCCGTATTTACCGATACTTCGCTGATGAACGCAAGAGTGCCTTCGCTGCCTACCATGCAATGGGTAATGATATCGAACGGATCATCGAACAGGATAAACGGCAGGATATTAAGCCCGGTCACGTTCTTTATCTCATATTTGTGGCGAATGAGGCTGAAGAGCTCAGGGTCGTTGGCTATGGCACTGCGGATAAGCTCGATCTCGGCAAGGAGGGCTCCATGAGATCGTGAGAAAGCCTGACGCGAAGCTTCGTCGCCGGTGTCGAGCACGGTGCCGTCGGCGAGGATTATACGCACAGAACGCATTATACGGTCGCTGTTGGCGTGTGTTCCGCACTTCATGCCAGAGGCATTATTGGCGACAATGCCGCCTACCATAGCAGACCTGATGGAAGCCGGGTCGGGACTGAAAACACGATGATAAGGCTTCAGTATCTCCGATACACGGGCTCCTATGATACCCGGCTGAAGGGCTATTGCATGCGCCTTGTCGTCGAGTATGCGGTAGCTTTCCCATTCTTTATTGGCAAGTAGCAATATAGAATCGGAAATGGACTGTCCGGCCAGACTTGTGCCGGCAGCCCTGAATGTTACCGGCAGATCCATAGCTGATGCCGTGACAAGGACTTTTACAACTTCATTCTCATCCTTGGCGCGCACCACCACCTTTGGCAAAAGGCGATAGAAACCGGCATCCGTGCCCCAGCAGAGGCGGCGCAGATCATCGGTATAAATGCGGTCGCGCGGTATCGTGCGTCCTATCTCGCGTATAAATGCCGTATATTTTGTTTCCATCAGCTTTCCTTTCCCAAATGACAAAGATACGAAAAAGTTTTCGTACTACCTGTAAATATAATATTTACTTGAGTTCTGTCTGAAACTGTCGTTATCTTTATTCCAGTATTCCTCAATGTCGGCAACCTTGTAGCGTCGAGTAAACATACGTCGTATATTCTTGCTACCCACTACCTTATCGAACATATTCTTTCGTTCGGGAGTTGCCTTGTCGAACAGGCGTCCCTGTGCCGGATAATCCTTTGCGAGCTGCTCCATCACATAGAACTGTATCAGCGACAAGGGAGCCTTCTCCACATCGGTAACATAAGTCTCGACACCGGCATAATTCTCTCCTTTACCAGTGGAATAGAATGGTTTGATATGTATAGGCCGGAAACGCACGCCCGGTATATTGCGCGCATTGAGCTTTGCTGCCAGATCGCCGGCATCGATCCACGGAGCACAGAAGAGCTTGAACGGTTCGGTATATCCGACACCAATCGAAATAAGATAGAGCTCTCCGAGTATACCCGAGGCCGGATAGTAAAGACATGTTTCAGGCACAGGCATATGAGGTGACGGCAATACCCACGGCATGCCGGTGTCGCGGAAGTTCATGTCGCGGCTGTAGCCGTCCATCGGCACTACTTCAAGTTCCACTTTCTTACCCTTGCCTATCAGGCCTTCTTCATTCAGATACACGGCAAGTTCGCCGGGGGTAAGGCCGTAGAGATAAGGTATGGGGTACTGACTTACGAAAGAGAAACAAGAGTCTTCCACGATATTGCCTTCCACCTTCGTGCCGCTTATAGGATTGGGACGGTCGAGCACCATGAATTTCTTTCCTTGTTCAGCACAAGCCTCCATCGCCTTACCCATTGTAGATATAAAGGTAAAGGATCGACAGCCATTGTCCTGTATGTCGTAGACGAGAACGTCCACATCCTTCAGCATGTCAGGCGTGGGCTTACGGGTCTTTCCATATATGGAATATACAGGCACACCGGTAGCCTTGTCGACAGATCCGGCAACCTTATCGCCGGCATGCACGTCGCCACGCACACCATGCTCGGGAGCAAAAAGAGCGACGAGTCTGACTCCGGGGGCTTTTGCCAGGATGTCGATCGTAGACACCAGATTGTTGTCCACGCCGGTAGGATTTGTGATCAGGCCAACCCTTTTGCCCTGCAGCTGTTTGAAACCACTGTCTCTGAGTACCTCTATGCCCGGCTTAACCTGTGCCATCGCCACAAGCGACAGCAACAGAGCCATGATTGTGAATATCTTTTTCATTTCTTACGTCCGAAGTTAGGATCTATCTTAAGGAAGGCACACACACCGATAGTAGCCGCACAGCATATGATGGTCCAGATGAAGAAGTGACGGTATCCTATCGTCTCCTGCAGCCAACCGGCCGCCATACCCGGAATCATCATACCCAGTGCCATAAAGCCTGTGCATATAGCATAGTGGGCCGTTTTGTGCTTGCCTTCAGAGAAATATATAAGGTAGAGCATGTAGGCAGTGAAACCAAATCCATAGCCGAACTGCTCGATAAATACGCATATATTAATGGTAAACAGCGACGGTGCTGCGGCATAGCTCAGATAGACGAATGTAAGACACGTGAGCGACATAGACCAAGCCATAGGCCACAGCCAGCGCTTGAGCCCACCCTTTGCAGCAGCGACACCGCCGATAATGCCGCCGAGAGTAAGGCCTATAATACCGACCGTGCCATAGACCATTCCGACCTGTCCGGTGGTAAGACCCATACCGCCTTTGTCGATGGGATCGAGCAAGAACGGATTGATGAGCTTGACGAGCTGTGCTTCAGGCAGGCGATACAAAAGCATGAATGCGATTGCAACCCATACCTGAGGCTTGTTGAAGAATGATTTGAATGTATCGAAAAATTCGCGGAAGATCGATGCTGCGGATGTCCCGGCGTCGTTTGTCGTATCGCTTGCCGGACGAGGCAAAGCCCAACTATGATAGAAGGCGACAAGGAAGAAGAAGGCCGAAAGGACAGCAAAGACTATACACCATGCGAAAGGAATATTGCCTGATGCACCCTCGAAACTTGCCGAGGCCGACGAGGATAGCTTGTGGTCGATCTCATAATAAAGCCATGCCGGTTTATCCCAGTTGCTCTCATCAAATATAAAACGAGACGACAAGGCCGCCTGTTCAAGCCTTATGCTTTGATCTCCGGCTTTGTGTGTAACGTTGAGTATTATCTGTTCGCCGGGCGCAGGCTTCTTATTCAAACGCACGCCGACCACAGCGATATTGTTGTCCTTGGCCGTATACGGTTCACGCTCTTCTCCAAAATTTTCTTTAACCCAGGCCGTAAATGCGCCGGGACCGTCATCGGCTTTACTTTTCTTGCCCGTGTTGACAAGCTGTTCGGCAGAGACAAAACCATTGCGTTCGTTGAGATGCCTGACAGAATCACGCATCAAGGCGGCATATGCACTGAAAGGCATCGCGACACCGTCGACCTCGACCTCGGACGGTGCGACAGTGGCAACAGCGCCCGGATCTGTACATATAAACTGCAGTTCTCCGTCAAGATCGGGCTGAGCGTCGTCAGTCCAGTCGAGAGAGCATTGGCTCCATTGAGCCGCCGGATCGGCATTGACTTCTATCTGCAATGGAGCAAGGCCCGACCCGGTCTCTATCAATCCGGCCACAATCACGAGCAAGCCCTGTCCGGCGACGGTCGCAATACGATAGAAAGTAGAACGTATACCCACATAAAGCGACTGCTCATGCTCGGTAAGCGCAAGCATGTAGAAACCGTCGGCCGCGATATCGTGGGTAGCCGATGTGAATCCTACAAGCCAGAATATGGCGAGGGTAAGCTGAAAGAAAAACGGCGCCGGAATGGCAAAGGCGATGCCGGCCAGAGCAAAGGCGATAAGCCACTGCATGGTAAGAGTCCACCAACGTTTGGTCCGGATAATATCTACAAACGGGCTCCAGAACGGTTTTATAACCCATGGCAGATAGAGCCAACCGGTATATAGCGCGATATCGGTATTGGATATGCCGAGTCGCTTGTACATGATTACCGATATGGTCATTACGGCTACGTATGGCAGTCCCTGTGCAAAATATAGGGTAGGAATCCAGGCCCACGGGTTACGTTTGCCTGATTTATCTTTCGTTTTCATGATCATTATTAAGGAGGCAAGTCATTTATTGAAGGCCGCAACAAGGGCCGGTTTTAATAACAGATACAAAATTACATAAAATATTGAGACTTTTGAGTAATTTTGCGCTAAAACTACAGGAACAATGAAATTAGTATCATGGAACGTCAATGGCCTCAGAGCCATTGTCGGCAAAGGATTCGCAGACATATTCAAGTCATTCGACGCTGATTTCTTCTGTCTGCAGGAGATCAAACTGCAAGCCGGACAACTCGATCTGGAGTTCGAAGGTTATGACGCATACTACAGCTATGCCGACAAGAAAGGATATTCAGGCACCGCAATATTCACAAAACGCCGTCCAATGACGGTAAGGACAAGCATGGGAGTTGACCGCCACGACCACGAAGGCCGAATAGTAGCTTTAGAGTTCGACAATTACTATGTGGTCACAGTTTACACCCCGAACTCGCAGAGCGAACTTGCCCGACTCGACTATCGCATGGACTGGGAAGCCGAGTTCAGAAACTTCCTCGGCGGCCTCGCTCAAAACAAACCTGTCATAGTATGCGGCGACATGAATGTGGCACACCAGGAGATAGACCTCGCCAACCCAAAAGCAAACAGAATGAATGCCGGCTTTACCGATCAGGAACGCCAATGCATGACAGAACTTCTAAACTCAGGATTTACCGACACATTCCGCACACTGCACCCGGACACTACAGGGGCATACAGCTGGTGGAGCTACAGAGGCCGTGCGCGAGAGAAGAACGTGGGGTGGCGTATCGATTATTTCCTCACGTCGGATAGCCTGCGCGACAAAATCAGTGCAGCAGAGATACACCCCGAGGTCACAGGAAGCGACCACTGCCCCGTATCACTCGAAATAGAAATCTAACAAAGAAACAAACGCCATAACACACCAAAGTTTTCCAAAAATTTTTATAACATACTGATTATACACACTATAAGATTTTAAGACGAATTAAAAGTTTTCCAAAACGAAAATTTTTAAAATATTTTCGCTTCAAAATTTTGCCAGTTCATATTATTGTCGTAGCTTTGCAGTGTTGTAAATAATACCATAAAACTCAACCCTCAATGATACAGACAGTAGTCAAGCGCGACGGACGTGTCGTAGGCTATAACGAAGAAAAGATCAAAGCAGCCATCCGCAAAGCCATGCTCACGACCGAGCTTGGCGAGGACGAGCCACTCATACAGAAAATCTCAGACCGCATCGGCGCCCACGGTTCCGAACGCATGACCGTGGAAGAGATTCAGGATATGGTAGAGCTCGAGCTGATGAACAGCCCCCGAAAAGAGGTTGCCAAACGTTATATCGCCTATCGCGACCAGCGCAGCATCGCGCGCAAGGCGAAGACCCGTGACATGTTCCATGAGATTATCGAAGCAAAGAGCAACGATATCACACGAGAAAACGCGAACATGAACACAGATTCGCCGGCCGGCATGATGATGAAGTTTGCGAGCGAGACAACAAAGCCGTTTGTCGACGACTACCTGCTTACCCCGGAGGCACGCGAGGCTGTCCGCCACAATTACCTGCACATCCACGACAAGGATTACTATCCGACAAAGAGTCTCACATGTGTGCAGCATCCTCTCGATAATATTTTAAAATACGGTTTTATAGCCGGACACGGCGAGTCGCGCCCGGCAAAGCGCATAGAGACCGCAAGTATCATAGCATGTATCTCGCTGGAGACAGCCCAGAACGAGATGCACGGCGGCCAGGCCATACCGGCATTTGACTTCTACCTCGCTCCGTTCGTGCGCTCGTCATATATAGAGGAGATCGAGAACCTCGAAAAGCTCACAGGCAATGATCTGTCAAGGCTGAAAAATGTCACATTCGATGATTACACCAAGCGCGATCTCGACGGTCTCGACGGAGACGAACGCCTGATACAGCATGCCGTCAACCGCACTGTAAGCCGCGTGTACCAGTCGATGGAGGCATTTATCCACAATATGAACACCATCCACAGCCGCGGCGGCAATCAGGTGGTATTCAGCTCCATCAACTATGGCACCGACACCTCGGCCGAGGGCCGCTGCATAATACGCGAACTCCTCAACTCGACCTACGAAGGAGTCGGCAACGGAGCTACCGCCATATTCCCCATACAGATATGGAAGAAAAAACGCGGAGTCAGCTACCTGCCGGGAGACCGCAATTACGACCTGTATAAACTCGCCTGCAAGGTAACGGCACGCAGGTTCTTCCCCAACTTCGTCAACCTCGACGCATCATATAACCAGCATGAGAAATGGAATGCCGAAGACCCCGAGCGTTATAAATATGAGGTGGCGACAATGGGCTGCCGTACCCGAGTATTCGAAAACCGTTTCGGCGAAAAGACATCAATCGGCCGAGGCAACCTCTCATTCTCCACGATAAATCTCCCCCGTCTCGGCATCGAATGTATGGCCATACAGGACCGCAGCGAACGAATCGAGACATTCTTCCACAAACTCGACGACATACTCGAAATAACCGCCCGTCAGCTCGACGACCGCTTCAATTTCCAGAAGACGGCTCTTGCCAAGCAGTTTCCCCTGCTCATGTCCAAACTATGGACCGGCGGCATGAACCTCAAGGCAAACGACACAATAGAGCCTGTCATCAACCAGGGAACGCTCGGCATCGGCTTTATCGGACTTGCCGAATGTCTGATAGCCCTGACCGGCAAGCATCACGGCGAGAGCGAAGAAGCACAAGCGCTTGGTATCAGGATAATCAGCCACATGCGCAGCCGTGTGAACGATTTCTGCGAGCAGTACAAGCATAACTACTCCGTACTCGCGACTCCGGCAGAAGGCCTATCCGGCAAATTCACAGCCAAAGACCGCAAATCCTACGGCATCATCCCCGGCATTACCGACAAGATATACTACACCAACTCGAACCATGTGCCGGTATATTACCACTGCTCTCCCCGACACAAGGCAGAGGTAGAAGCTCCATACCACGCACTGACAGGAGGCGGACACATATTCTATGTGGAAATCGACGGCGACGCGACACACAACCCCGAGGCCATAGCCGCTATCGTAGACCTTATGGACCAGTACAATATCGGATATTGCTCTGTAAACCACAACCGCAACCGCTGCATGGAGTGCGGCTATGAGGATGCAAGCGCCGACCTCGACAAATGCCCGGTCTGCGGCAGTACAGCGATAGATAAACTTCAGCGTATTACCGGCTATCTTGTAGGTACGACCGACCGCTGGAACAATGCCAAACTCGCCGAACTCAACGACCGTGTTGTCCACAAATAAGCCACTGCGAGTAGTCGATATAGTAGAAGGCACAAGTGTAGACGGCCCCGGCCTGCGGACATCTGTCTACTTCGCCGGCTGCGAGCACCACTGTCCCGGATGTCACAACCCCACGACATGGCCACATGACGCAGGACACGACATGACGATAGACGAAATTGTGAAGGTCGTAGACTATAATAATTTCGATGTGACTTTTTCAGGCGGCGACCCGATGTATCAGGCAGAAGCATTATTGCCGCTCGCGCGCAAGCTGAAACTCGACGGCCGCAACATATGGTGCTATACAGGCTTCACTTTCGAGGAGCTAAAGGCACATCCGGAAATGTGCCGCCTGCTTGACTATATCGATGTTTTGGTAGACGGACCATTTATTGAGTCACGCCGCAATACCGGCCTGCTGTTCCGCGGAAGCGATAACCAAAGACTTATCGACGTACGCCGGACAAAGGAGAACGGAAAGATAAGTCTCTGGAAACGAGAGGTCACAGATAAAACGACAGATAAAATTTAGAGATAAGGCAAAAAAAGTTGTACAAAAATTTGCAGGGCTCACAAAAAGTGACTAACTTTGCACCGCATTTGGGAAGAAAGCCCTGCAATCGACTTCGTAGCTCAGTTGGTAGAGCAACTGACTCTTAATCAGTGGGTCGAGGGTTCGAGCCCCTCCGAGGTCACTAGGACAAATGCAAAGTGCTGAAAATCGTCTGATTTTCAGCACTTTGTTTTTTTTGTATAATCTTGGACAAGTGCCGATTATGACCGATTTGTCAGTTTGCTGCGGACATCCGAGGGCGTTTCGCCATAGGCGTCGCGATAGCATTTGGTAAAGTATGCCGGAGTGGAGAAGCCTGTTTCGTAGGCGATCTCGCTTATGGTCTTGTCTGTCGTAGTGAGAAGCATGCGGCCATGCTGCAGCCTCAATCGACGGATCAGTTCAACCGGAGCATAATTGGTAAGCGCTTTAATCTTACGATAGAACTGCGAACGCTCGAGACCCAGTCGTGATGCTATCATGTCGACATTCAAGTCGGAGTTGCTCATTTCAGCCTTGAAGATGTCAAGGAAACGGGTGTAAAATTCATCATCAATGTCGGATGCAGGGACATTCCGTCTTGGCGTCCGCGACTCTGCTTCAGCATTGATATGCGCAACACTCCGCGACTGCCAAAGTTCTTTTATCCGTTTGCGATTGGCAATCAGGCTGGCACACTTCGATTTAAGTACAGAGCTATTGAATGGCTTGGAAAGATATCCGTCGGCACCACTTTCGTAGCCCTGCACACGCTGCTCATCCATAGAGCATGCGGTAAGCATAAGGACCGGGATATGCGATGTCGATATCTCGTCCTTTATATGACGGCAACATTCCAAGCCGTCCATTACGGGCATCATGACATCACATATTATAAGGTCAGGCACATATTTCGCAGCCATGACAACACCGTCCTTACCGTTCGATGCGGTAATTATATTGTAACTGTCGCACAACAGCTCTCCGACAAGTTTCTGAATGTCTTTGTTGTCGTCGATTATGAGCACAAGCGGTTTTTCGCCGTCGAACGAAAGATCTGTATCTATATTATCGAGCTCGGCCGCAACATCTTTATTGTCAATAATCTTTTCATGAACGGATGTCTCGGCCGCAACATGTGTTACCGGGAGCGACACCGTAAACACCGAGCCTTTATTGAGCGTGCTGTCCACCGAAATCGTACCGCCGTGGAGCTCCACAAAAGCTTTTGCAAGCGAGAGCCCTATGCCCGACCCTTTGGGATGTATGCGGTCGACCTGATAGAACCTGTCGAAGATGCTGCCCAGGTCTCTTTCGCTTATGCCCTCGCCGGTATCGGCCACACTGAATACGAGACGTTCGCCGCTGCACTCACATGAAACCGAGATCTCGCCATTGTCGGGTGTGTATTTGAAAGCGTTCGAGAGAAGGTTGAAAAAAACACGTTCTATTTTCTCTGAATCCAGGGCTACAGGCATCGGCCGCTCCGGCTCAGAGAGCACAAGAGTCAGCCTGATATCACGTTTACGTGCCATAGAATAGAAGGACTCCATCCAGTCGTGCAGTGACTTATTGAAGTCGATTTCCGACAGTTTAAGGCTCAATTTACCGTTTTCATATTTGCGGAAGTCAAGAATCTGGTTGATGAGCCGCTGCAGAATCCTTGTGTTTTTGTCGGCTATACGTATAAGCGTATGCTGCTGCGGCGTCAGGTTCCCGGCTGCAGCGAGCTGGGCCACCGGTTCGGCAATAAGCGTGAGCGGCGTACGCAGATCGTGTGACACATTGGTAAAAAACATCAGCTTCGACTGCGTCGCATCCTGCAACTGTTCGTTGAGCTGTTTCTGTTTGTCACGTTCCTCTTCGAGAAGTCTGTTCTGCGCCATAAGCTCCTTCTGATGGCGGCTGCGCTGCCAATATGCTCTCAGCAAGAGGAACCCGACACCGAAAAGCAACACGATGATGGCTATGCTGGCATAGAAAAGTGATGTCTGCGAAGAATGTTGCGCCCAGTAGTCATCGATCCGAGCTTTCAGCAACTTCATCTTGCCTGTTTCTTCTTTCAGAGTTTCGTTCTGCAACAAGAGAATATCGGCATTGCTAAGGTCGACGGCAGAGGACACCGGGAGTATCGTCTCTTTATCAAAGGGCTCGTTTTTAAGTATCGCCAGGGCGGTACGGATAAGCCTGTGCCCCTCGGTAGGATACAAGAACGTAGCATCTATCACACCGTCGGCAACCGCCTGTATTCCTATATTCGGAGCAGCATCGATGCCTATTATCTTTATATCGTCCCGTCCGAGACGGCTTGCGACCTCCGATGCGCCAATCGCCATACGGTCGTTATGAGCATAGATCAGGTCAATGTCGGAGTATACTCTTAGAAGAGAGTCGACTAAAGGGACAGCGTCTTCCTTATTCCAGTTGCCGTAGACACTTGCCAGCAGCACACCTCCGTTTTCCTCGAACTCCTTTGCGAAACCATCGTGCCTGCCTTCGGCCGGAGTAGAACCTTTAAGACCATATATCTCAATAGCTTTGGCTCCGCGGCCGAGCAGATGCAAGGCATAGTGGGCCGCCGATTTACCCAGACCGACGTTGTCGGCTCCGATCCATGCGGTATAAGCGTCGTCATTGATATTGCGGTCGAAAATAACTACCGGCACTCCGCTCTCGTATGTTTCCCTTATAACAGGAGTAAGCGCAGCGGCCTCATTAGGCGACACAATGATGATATCGAAATCGTTGTCGACAAAATAACGTATATCCGCAATCTGTTTCGCACTGTTGTCGTCGGCCGATCGAATTTCTACTGTCGCATCTTCATGAAACATGATCTCACGGTTTATCTCGTCGTTCATCTTCATGCGCCAGTCATCCCGGCTGCATTGTGAAACACCAATCTTATAGACCTTGCTTTCAGTGCAGCCGAACAACGCCAATATAGCAGCCAATAAAATACTATATGAAACCAAACGATACATGGTATTTGATCTTGATGCTGCAAAGTTAATCATAATCCTATGAAAAAGAGTGCATAAGGTATTAAAAATCGGGCAATGCAACAAATTTGACAGAGAATGCACGATTTTTTATACATATTCCGTGAGGATTATTGTAGTTTTGCAATACCAAAACGGCACACGATTTATTAAGGTAAAAAAGATTGGTTTCAGACTTTAACCCGACTAATTAATCAATAAAGAAAAACACATATGAATCTAATTAAAACATGTCTTGCGGCTATCACGATGCTCGGAGCGACAGCACTCTCGCCATCGCTTTCAGCCGCCGATGGAGTCAAGGTAGATCATCTGGGAGTAAACAACACCCTTGTCAGGATCAGCGGCGGCTCACGATATCTTCTCCTCCCGGTACAGGAATCGAATGAGGACGACCGTATAGATGTACTTGTCGACGGACGGCTCGACAAGACCATATACGTGAAACTGGCAAAAAACAAGGTCGATTATTTCGTACCCTTAGAGCTTGCGCCTTACAAGGGCCATGAGGTAGTTCTCAACATATTGACTACACAAGGTCGCTCGACAGTCCGCGAGGCAAAGGATGATGCCTGCTGGAAAAATATGACTCTGTCAGATACCTTTGATACGACAAACAGGGAGAAATATCGTCCGGTCTATCATCACACCCCCTTATACGGCTGGATGAACGACCCCAACGGCATGTTCTATAAAGACGGTGTATGGCATCTCTATTTCCAGCACAATCCCTATGGATCGAAATGGCAGAATATGTCGTGGGGACACTCGACCTCTAAAGACCTCATCAACTGGACGCCGGAGCCCTTAGCACTCGAGCCAAATGGTCTGGGAACGGTGTTCAGCGGCAGTTGCGCGCTCGACACCAACAATACAGCCGGATATGGAAACGATGCAGTCGTAGGTCTTTACACATCGGCCGGTGCCAGCCAGACGCAAAGCCTCGTGTGGAGCAAAGACAATGGCCGTACTTTCGAGTACTATGACGCAAACCCTGTAATCACACTCGAATCGGAGGCCCGCGACCCGAACATGTTCTGGGATGACAATGCCAAACAATGGGAGCTCATTCTGGCTCATGCGCTCGATCACGAAATGCTCATCTTCACATCGCCCAATATGAAGGAATGGACACTGCAGAGCGCTTTCGGAAAAGGGATCGGCGCACAGGGCGGTGTGTGGGAATGCCCCGATCTGTTCAGACTTCCGATCGACGGAACCGACGAGGAGAAATGGGTGCTGATATGCAACCTCAATCCCGGCGGACCTTTCGGCGGCAGTGCCACACAGTACTTTGTAGGCGATTTCGACGGCAAGACTTTCAAAGCCGACACTGACAAAGAAGGTAAGATACCGACCAAATGGATGGATTTCGGCAAAGACCACTATGCCACCGTGAGCTGGAGCGATGCTCCCGACAAACGCCGCACGGTCATAGGATGGATGAGCAACTGGCAGTATGCAGCCGAGGTCCCGACAATGCAATTCAGAAGCGCAAACACGCTGCCTCGCGATCTGAGTCTGTTCAAGGCCGCCGACGGGGAGCTTTATCTGTGCTCCGCACCTTCTCCGGAGCTTAGCGCTCTACGCGACAAGCTCATTGTAAATGTCAGACGTGCCAACATTGGCAAGAAGAACGCAACATATTCTCTCCCGGCCACAAACGACGGCATTTGCGAGATACTGATGGATGTAGACGCTCGCAAAGCACAGAAGATAAACTTTACCATAGCAAACAAGGCCGGCGAAAAAGTGCTTATGACATACGATATCGCGGCTCATACCTTATCGTTCGACCGCAGGGAAAGCGGTATAGTCGATTTCAGTCAGGACTTCCCTGCCGTCACAGTATCTCCGACATTCGAGGTCAACGGCAAAATTTCGCTGAGAATCTTTATCGACAAATCGAGCGTCGAGGTATTCGGCAACAATGGACAATTCGTCATGACGAATCTTGTATTCCCCGAAAATCCCTACACCACCCTCTCCATATCGTCGGCCGATGGAAAAGCCGCTATCGAAAACCTTAAGATATACTCAATAAAATAAGGAATCTATGGCTATGACACAATCACTTGTTACAAACCGCAAATCATTCCTGCTCCAGATTTTACCTGTGATGCTATGCTTCTTTGTCATGGGATTCGTAGATCTGGTAGGTACGGCGTCAAACTATGTGCAGAAAGACCTCGGTCTTACCGATTCGCAGGCAAACCTGTTTCCTTCACTCGTTTTCTTCTGGTTCCTCATATTTTCGGTTCCGACCGGAATGCTCATGAACAGAATCGGCCGTAAGAAGACCGTGCTCATAAGTCTTATCGTTACAGCGGCATCGCTGTTTATCCCGGCCTTTGGCGACAGCTACGCAGTAATGCTCGTATCGTTTTCGCTGCTCGGCATAGGCAATGCTATCATGCAGACCTCGCTCAACCCACTGGTCACAAACCTTATCAGCGGCGACAAGCTGGCATCGACCCTTACATTCGGACAATTTGTAAAGGCCATAGCCTCATTCCTCGCGCCTGTGATCGCTGCATGGGGAGCAACGACCGTCTTCCCGACATTCGGCCTCGGCTGGAGGGCCTTGTTCGTTATCTATGCCATCATCAGCTTCCTCTCCATATCACTTCTGGCAGCCACTCCGATCGATGAGGAGAAGCCGGATAAGGCTTCCGGCGTAGGAGAATGCCTCAAACTGCTTGGCCGTCCGTTCATTTTCCTCTGCTTCACCGGCATTATGTGTCATGTAGGTATAGATGTCGGTACAAACACCACCGCGCCCAAGATCATAATGGAGCGCCTCGGCCTTCCTCTGGAAGAAGCCGGCTTCGCAACAGGCGTTTACTTCATCTTCCGCACGATAGGCTGCTTCCTTGGCGCTTTCCTCCTGCGAATGATGTCGCCTAAACTGTTCTTCGCCATAAGTGTGCTTATGATGCTCGCCGGCATGGGTATACTCTTTGTCTGCGACACCCTCACGCCGCTTTATGCCGGAATCGGCCTCATAGGATTCGGTAACTCCAACATCTTCTCTGTCGTGTTCTCGCAGGCTCTTCTCTATACACCCAACGAGCGCAACGAAGTGTCGGGCCTCATGATCATGGGTCTGTTCGGAGGCACGGTGTTCCCCCTGGCCATGGGCTATGCCGCCGACGCTGTCGGCCAGGCCGGTGCAGTCGCAGTTATGACTATCGGTGTGGTCTACCTGCTGTATTATACATTGAAAATCAGAAAAATCTAAAACCATAATATTACCAAATCAACATGAATAACGTCGTTGTAGGTATGGGCGAAGCCTTATGGGATGTTCTTCCCGAAGGCAAAAAAATAGGCGGTGCGCCTGCCAATTTCGCCTATCATGTATCGCAGTTCGGACTTCCGAGTTGTGTCGTAAGCGCTGTCGGCGCAGACCCCCTCGGTAAAGAAATCATCGATAATTTCACATCCAAAGGGCTCAACCAGCTTATTGCCGAAGTGCCATATCCGACAGGAACCGTACAGGTCGAGATCGATCAGGCCGGCGTTCCTCAGTACGAGATCAAAGAAAATGTAGCCTGGGACAACATACCCTATACCGCACACCTTGAAGCCCTCGCCGAAAAAACAAAAGCGGTATGTTTCGGCTCCCTCGCTCAGCGAAACGTTGTGTCGCGCAACACCATAAACCGATTCCTTGACGCCATGCCTCACATGGAGGACAATCTCGTTGTCTTCGACGTAAATCTGCGTCAGGGATTCTACAACAAAGAGATACTCTGCAACTCGATGAAGCGTTGCAACATCCTGAAGATAAACGACGAAGAGCTTGTCACTGTAAGCCGCATGTTCGGTTATCCGGGCATCGACCTTCAGGACAAATGCTGGATCCTGCTTGGCAAATACAACCTCAAGATGCTTATACTTACCTGCGGCATCAACGGCAGCTATGTATTTACCCCCGGAAACGTATCGTTCCAGCCCACGCCCAAAGTAGAAGTTGCCGATACAGTAGGTGCCGGCGACAGCTTTACCGCCGCATTCATCTCCTCGATCCTCAAAGGCAAAAGCGTAGCCGAAGCACACTCGCTGGCAGTACGCACATCAGCCTACGTGTGCACCAAGAAAGGCGCCATGCCCATCCTCCCACCGGAACTGACCGACTGATATATTTCCTACTAAAGTTTACACCCACACCCTCCGACAAGCGGAGGGTGTGAGTGTATGTATCAATATAAGAGGATATTATTCAACGCAGACAGCATCAACCAATTCCGGCCATTCGTCAAGCCATTTAATATCGCGGAGATAAAGCTTGCTGGCGCCGTTTTGTGATCTGTCGTAAGCATGGGCTGCAAACACCCACCTGTCGCCAAAGCGATAGACGCTACAGTGGCCAATGCCGCTGAAATTGTCATCAGGCCCGGCGATCAGCGTTCCGCCCGACTCTAACATCGCCTTACCGTCACGATCGAGATATGGACCTTTTATGTCGCGGCTACGCCCTACCACGGTCTTGTAGTCGCTCTTCAGTCCGCGGCAACAATAGTCGTGACTCACAAAGAGATACCACCATTGGTCTTTGTAGACAAGAAACGGAGCTTCAATGGCATTGTCTCGCAGCATCTTATCATCGCGGCCTCGCCGACGCGCTATGGTAACAGGCTCTCCTATAGGCGTGCGCATGTCGTCGGAGAGTCTTACAAGCTGTATGCCGTCCCAGAATGAACCGAAAGTAAGCCAGTGCTGCCCCTGCTCGTCGATGACAACATTTGGATCGATGGCATTCCAATTGTTCCTGCCTGGCTCTGAGTGGATCACGAGCCCCATATCCTCCCACCTGTAATCGGGCGAGCGTGGATCGAGCGTGGAGTTTGTTGCCACACCGATAGCCGAGATATTCTTGCCAAAGGTCGAACAGCTATAATAGAGATGCCACCGGCCGTTGTGATAGATAATGTCGGGCGCCCATGTGTGACCCTTGTAGGCCGGGACATACTCGCTGACCCACTGCGGCGTGGGGTTGAGCGGAGCTGCCTCGCGGTGCCAAGTTTTCATCGAGTCGTCCGACGACAGCATATCAATGCCCATACCGATGCAGAAAACGTAATATCGCCCGTTTTCCATGGCCATGACAGGATCATGCGAGTCGGTGGAAGAAGTTGCGGACTTTGCGCGGACCTCGGCGACAACAGACATCCCTATGGTCAAAGCCGTTATAGCGACGATGGGTTTTATAATGTTTTTCATCGTATAGAAGGGGCCTGAACTATCGGTTATCAAAATTTGTTGTGCAAATTCGACAAAAAAATTGCAGTCAACTGATAATCAGCTAACTGCAATTTTACTTTGTTGCCTTGGAAGGATTCGAACCCTCACAGGCGGAACCAGAATCCGACGTGCTACCATTACACCACAAGGCAGAGCGGCTCGGGCTTATTGCCCTTTTGCGAGTGCAAAGTTACTGCTTCTTTTTCATTCTGCAAAATTTTTTTCGTGTTTTTTTCGACTTTTTTATCGCTATAAATTCTATGGCTGCGCATAATTATCGCTACAACACTAATAATAAGCATATTATACACCGAGACAATTATGTTAATATTCTGTCACTCCATACGTGATGTATCACTTTGTTTAGTATCTCCCTTAAAAATGCTTAAAACTTTAACACACGAAAGGTTTAATAGTTAATTTTAACAATCCTTCTCCTATTCCTATTTGTTATATCAGTAATTTTGTAAAAAAGAATTTCGACCTATTCGAAAACCGATTTTAATCTGAAATACAAAAAAATAAACTATATCCTCAACTATTATGAGCGAAAGCGTAAATATCCGAGAACTCAATGAGTTGGTAGCCAGCAAAAGTGACTTCATCAACCTTGTGACACGCGGCATGGATCAGACCATCGTCGGCCAAAAGCACCTTGTAGAGAGCCTCCTTATCGCACTTCTTGCCAACGGGCACGTCCTCCTCGAAGGTGTCCCCGGTCTTGCAAAGACTTTGGCCATCAAGACTCTGGCTCAGCTTATCGATGCTAAATACAGCCGTATACAGTTTACCCCTGATCTTCTTCCTGCCGATGTGCTCGGTACTATGATATACTCTGTCAAAAACGAGACATTCCAGGTCAAGAAGGGCCCGGTTTTCGCCAACTTCGTTCTTGCCGACGAAATCAACCGTGCCCCGGCAAAGGTTCAGAGTGCACTTCTCGAAGCCATGCAGGAGCGTCAGGTCACGATCGGCGATCACACATTCCCCCTCGACAAGCCATTCCTCGTCATGGCGACTCAGAACCCTATCGAGCAGGAAGGCACATATCCTCTGCCCGAAGCACAGGTCGACCGTTTCCTTATGAAAGTTGTCATCGGCTATCCTACCAAGGATGAAGAGCGCGAAATCATACGCATGAACATTTCGCCCTACCACCGCGACATCCGTCCGCTCATCCGTCCCGAAGAAGTGACCGAGGCCCAGAAGATTGTAGAACAGATCTATGTCGACGAGAAAATCGAACGCTATATCGTAGACATCGTGTTTGCCACACGTTCGCCTCGCGAATACGGTCTCGACGATCTCGCTTCGTACATATCTTTCGGAGCATCGCCCCGTGCCTCGATATCTCTTGCCAAGACAGCGAGAGCATACGCATTCCTCCATCAGCGCGGATATGTGATACCCGAGGATGTCATTTCGGTATGCCACGACGTACTCCGCCACCGCATCGGCCTTACCTACGAAGCCGAGGCCAACAACTTCACTACCGATATGATCATTACCGATATCCTCGACAAAGTACAGGTGCCCTGATAATAACTGCTTATGGATTCGAATGAACTTATAAAAAAAGTTCGCAAGATAGAAATAAAGACTCGCGGACTTTCGCAGAACATTTTTGCCGGCGAATACCACTCGGCATTCAAAGGCCGTGGCATGATGTTTTCGGAAGTTCGCGAATACCAGTATGGCGATGATATCCGCGATATCGACTGGAACGTGACCGCCCGTCAGAACAGGCCTCACGTCAAAGTCTACGAAGAAGAGCGAGAGCTTACCGTCATGTTGCTTGTCGATGTATCGGCAAGCCGAAACTTTGGCGCTGAAGGCCCTGAAAAACGTGAGATGATAGCAGAGATAGCTGCCACAATCGCTTTCTCGGCCATTCAGAACAACGATAAAATCGGTGCGATATTCTTCTCCGACCGTGTCGAGAAGTTCATCACTCCGAAAAAAGGCCGCAAGCACATCCTCTTCCTCATCCGCGAATTACTCGATTTCCAGCCCGAGAGCAAAGGTACGGATATCGCAGCTGCCGTGCGCTACTTCTCCGACGCCCTCAAGCGTCGCTGCACCATGTTCCTTCTCAGCGACTTTATCGACAGCAGCGACTACCGTACACCGCTTACTGTGGCAGTTTCGCGCCACGATGTCATGGCCATTCAGGTATATGACAAGCGCGACGGCGAGCTGCCTGATGTCGGCCTCATAAACATAGAGGACCTCGAGACAGGAGCCACACGATGGATAGACACCGGATCGTCAAAGACTCGCAAAGCCTATAATAAATGGTGGTACGACCGCCAACAGCAAATGAGCGCCACTCTCAGGTCGACAAGAGTAGATTATGTATCTGTCGCCACCGACGAGGACTATGTGCGCGCTCTGATGGGACTCTTCAAAAACCGAGCTACAGTATGAAAGGCATAAAAATACTAACAGGCATAATTGTCCTCGGCATGGCAATCAGCACCGTCACTGCTCAGCGGCGGTCTGCATCAGGAGTGTCGGTCGCAGCATCTGTCGACTCGGCAGTCATGACCATGGGCAGTACGACACATATCCGTGTTACCGTGCAGATGCCGGAATCGGCAGCCGCAGGTGTCAATCTCGACGGCATGCCCGAGTTGGCCGCCGGCGAGGAATACCTGCCCTGGAACGGCGTCGACATCGTATCTGTCGACAGCGCGTCGACCATTACCGACGGCATGCGCACAATCGGATACGACTATACCGTACAGGCCTTCGATCCCGGCACACTTACCCTGCCTCCATTCGCGGTAGTATCCGGGGCTAACGACACAGCCTTTTCAAATGCCGTCACATTCAAGATATTGCCTGTCGATATCGACTCTACCAAGACACTCAACCCCATGGCCGGTGTCGTAGCGCCGGCAACCAAATGGTACGACTACATACCCGACTGGCTGCAGTGGGTAGCACTGGCATTCTTCATCATAGCCTGTGCGATAGCTGCTTACTTCCTGTTGCGCAAGCACAAGGAGCAAGTAGAAATCCGTCGCAATCCGCCTGTTCCGCCGTATGAGCTCGCCATTTCACGTCTCAACACTCTGCGTACGAGCAATCTGGCCGAATCAGGTCAGGAAAAAGCATACTATACCGAACTTGTCGACATCCTGCGTCAGTATCTCCACGGCCGCTTCGGCATCAACGCCATGGAAATGACATCAACGCAGATCGTGCGTGCGCTGCGGTCCAACCCGGCCACCCGTATGTCGGCCGATCAGATGCGTTCGGTACTGTCTATGGCCGATTTCGTCAAATTTGCGAAAGTACGGCCCCTGCCCGATGACAATGTCAGGGCCATGACAAGAGCCATGGACTTCGTAGAAGAGACAAAGCCCGTACCCGAACCGGAGCCTGAAACCCCGGATTCACAGGATACAAAAACAAAAGATACCAAGACCTCCAGACCTCAATAATATATGCAGTTCGCTCATCCTAATTTTCTCTGGACTCTCCTTGTCCTGGTGCCGATGATCGTATGGTACGTGCTTAAGCAGCGTCGTATCCATGCAACCCTCGCCATCTCTACGGCCGCACCTTTCGCAGCCCTGCCAAGGACATGGAAACAATATCTGCGCCACCTGCTCTTTGTGCTCAGGTTGGCCACTCTGGCATGTCTGATTGTCGTAATGGCACGTCCGCAGATACGCGACAGCTGGCGCACTACATCGACCGAAGGCACCGACATCGTTATAGCAATGGACGTATCATCCTCGATGCTCGCCCGCGATTTCGAGCCCGACCGTTTCGAAGCGGCCAAAAACGTTGCCGCGCAGTTTATAGCCGGACGAGAGAGCGACAATATAGGCATCGTCGTTTTTGCTGGCGAAAGCCTTACCGGCGTACCTATGACCGTCGACCGCAGCCAGCTACTGCAGTATCTTCAGACTCTGCGCATGAACGTCCTCGAGGACGGTACAGCCATAGGCGACGGCATCGCCACATCACTCAACAGACTTAAAGAAGGCAAAGCCAAGAGCAAGAGCATAATACTTCTTACCGACGGCAGCAACAACACCGGCGTGGTAGCGCCCGTCACTGCATCCGAAGTCGCCAAGGAGCTTGGAGTAAAGATATATACCATAGGTATCGGTACGAACGGCAACGCCCCCTACCCCACCCGTACCATTACCGGTCGTATAGAATTTACACCACAGCCTGTCGTGATCGACGAAGCCACTCTACAGACTATCGCCGACAAGACCGGCGGCAAATATTTCAGAGCCACAAACAACCGTGTACTCGAAGACGTGTTCAAAGAAATCGATGCGCTTGAGAAAACACAGATGGACGTACGCCACTTTACCCACACCGAGGATAACTATATGATGTGGGCATGGCTTGCTTTCTTCTTCTTCGCTATCGAACTTCTCCTCCGTTATACCGTGCTACGCACTATTCCCTGACCGCTTATGTTTGATTTTGCATATCCCTCACTGCTGTATCTGCTGCTGCTCGTTCCGGTAGTAGTACTGCTGTTCCTTGCATCAAGAGCATCCCGACGCAAGAAAGTGCGTCGTTTCGGACGTCCTGAAATCGTTGCCAAGCTGATGCCTGATGCGTCGAAATATACACCGGCTGTCAAGATCACACTGCAGCTGATAGCCCTTGTGGCAATTGTGATAATGCTTGCCCGTCCACGCTACGGAGCCACCGAGAAGAACGAGACATCGGCCGGCATCGAAGTGATGATAGCCTTCGACGTCTCCAACTCAATGATGGCGTCGTCCACCGACCGGGCCGACGGAATACCCCGTATCGACAGAGCTCGTCTCTTGCTCGAAAAACTCGTCGACAAACTCGACAACGACAAGGTCGGTCTCATAATCTTTGCCGGCACATCAAAGATGCAGTTGCCTCTCACAAGCGACTTCTACACCGCAAAGATGTACCTCAACGAACTTTCTCCCTCACAGATCACATACCAGGGCACCGACATATCCACGGCAATCAAAATGGCCATGAACGGTTTCTCTCCGGCCGAGGACATGCACAAGGCGATAATTCTTATCACAGATGCCGAGGACCACGAAGGCGAGGCCATAGAGACTGCCCGGCTAGCGGCTGAAAACGGCATACAGATTGATGTCATTGGTCTCGGCTCGCCCGAGGGCGCCGTTCTGCCCGGTTTCACAGACAGCGACGGCCGTCCGGTCGTTACGAAACTTAACGAAAAACTTGCCGAAGATCTCGCAAAGGCAGGCGACGGCGTCTACGTAAACGGTGCTTCGCCCTCCGCTCTGAGCGATCTCGAGAACCAGCTCGACAAACTGCAGAAGTCAGAATTCAGCAATGTCAACTACACTGCCGGGGCCGAGCAATTTCCCACCTTTGCCTTCCTCGCATTCCTGTTCCTGCTCATCGACTATTTCATCGTTGAGCGCAAGATCAGCTGGCTCAAAGGCGTTAACTTCTTTACTCGCAAGAAATAAGGAAATATGGCAATGAAACGCGAATACCTATATTATATATGCATTCTGGCGTCGGCTACATGTCACGCCCAGATGGCTATGCCCGATTCCAGCGTCATAAACAATACAGATCAGCAAGCCCGGCAGCAAAGCGGCAATGAAAAGATAGAGGGCAAATACAACACGCCCTCCGAATCATACAAGGCTGAACGTAACGCTATCCGAAGCGGCAACAAATATTTCGAGAAAGAGCAGTATCATCAGGCCCTCGAAAGCTACGACAACGCGCTACGTGTCAACGAAGGATCTATAAGAGGCCGCTACGACAAGGCCACCGCGCTCATGCAGCTCCAGAGCGACGATAACAAAGGCACTGAAAACGATCCGCGTGTACTCGCCGCTCAGATTTTTCAGGACCTTATAGACGACGCCAAGAAATACGATCCTGAAATCGCCGAGAAATCTTACTACAATCTCGGCAACATGGCCTTCAACGACGAACAATACGATCAGAGTATCGAGCTGTACAAATCGTCGCTGCGCATCAATCCCGACAATCAGCAGACCCGTGAGAACCTGCGTCTAGCCCAGCTCAAAAAACAAGAGCAGGAACAGAATCAGGATCAGAATCAACAGGATCAGCAGGACAAACAGGATCAGCAGGAACAGCAACAACAACAGCAGCAACAGCAAG